>NZ_JOGH01000096.1:0-26874 GCF_000721345.1 Kitasatospora sp. NRRL B-11411
CGTCCGCCCCCCGTCCGCCCCCCGTCCGCTCCCGGCGCGCCGGTTCCGTGCCGTCCGGTGCGCTGCCTACGGTGGGGTGGTGACAGATCGTCAACACCGCGGGTACCTGGGGGCGGCGGCCGCGTTCGCCGTCTGCATGGCCGGCACCACGCTGCCCACCCCGCTGTACGGGCTCTACCAGGAGCGGATCGGGTTCTCCGAGCTGATGGTGACGGTGGTGTTCGCCGTCTACGCGTTCGGGGTGATCGGCGTGCTGCTGCTGTTCGGCAACGTCTCGGACGCGGTGGGCCGGCGGCCGGTGCTGCTGTGCGGGCTGGCCTGCGCGGGCGCCAGCGCGGTGGCGTTCCTCGCCGAGCAGGGGCTGGCCTGGCTGTTCGCGGGCCGGCTGCTGTCGGGTTTCGCGGCGGGCCTGTTCACCGGCACCGCCACCGCGTACGTGCTGGAACTGGCCCCGCCGGGCGGCCGGGCCCGGGCCGCCTTCACCGCGACCGCCGCCAACATGGGCGGCCTGGGCTGCGGCCCGCTGCTGGCCGGGCTGCTCGCCCAGTACGCGCCGCGGCCGCTGACCCTGCCGTTCGCCGTCCACCTGGCGCTGCTGGCGGCCTCCTTCGCGGTGGTCCGGACGCTGCCGGAGAGCGTGGCCGGGGCGCGTCCGCTGCGCACCGCCCGGCCGCGGCGGCCGGTGCTGCCCGCCGAGGTGCGCGGGGTGTTCGTGCCGGCCGGGATCGCCGCGTTCACCGGGTTCGCGCTGCTGGGGGTGTTCACCTCGGTCACCCCGGCCTTCCTGGCCCAGGACCTGGGGGTGCGCAACCACGCCGCGGTCGGCCTGATCGTCGCGGCCGCGTTCTTCGCCTCCACCGGCGGCCAGCTGCTGGTGCCCCGGCTCGGCGCCCGGCGGGCGATCCCGCTGGGCTGCCTGGTGCTGATCGGCGGCCTCGGCCTGCTCGCCCTCTCGCTCGCCACCCACACCCTGGCCCCGCTGGTGCTGGCGGCGCTGGTCGGCGGCACCGGCCAGGGCATGACCCTGCGCGGCGCGGTCGGCGAGGTCGCGGCGGCGGCCCCCGACGCCCACCGGGGCGGGGTGCTCTCCGCCCTGTTCGTCGTCGCCTACCTGGGCATCTCCGTCCCGGTGATCGGCGTCGGCCTGCTCACCGGCCCGCTCGGCCTGCCCGACGCGGGCCTGGTCTTCACCGCCTGCATGGCCGTGCTGGCCGCCGCCTCCGGCGCCTTCCTGCTGCACCGCGCCCGCGCCTCCTCCGCCACCTGACCTCCACCGCCCGATCTCCACCGCCCCACCCCCGCCACCTGATCGGACGTCATACCCGAGTAGCATCCCGCCGTTTGGCTCCCGGGTACGACGCGTCCGGCCCGTTCGCGCCCGTACCGTGTCGCCCGTCGGGTCCGCAGCGGGCGGACGGGCGCGGAGGGAGCAGCCGATGGGCAGGCGGGGACGGATCACGGGGGCGGCGCTGCTGCTCGCGGCGACGGCGGCAGTGGCACCGGTGTGCACCCCGGGCACGGCAGCGGCAACGGCAGCGGGCACGACGACGGCGGCAGACGCGACAGCAGCAACGGCGGGCCCGGCAGCGGAGACCCGTCGGGCGGCCGCCGAACTCCCGTCCCCCACCGGCCCGTTCAGCATCGGCACCACCTCGTTCGAGCTCACCGACCCCGCCCGCGCGGACCCGTGGACCCCCGGGCGGACGCGCCGCCTGATGGTCAGCGTCTGGTACCCGGCCGTCCCCGCCACCGGGGGCGCCCCGGCGCCGTACATGGTGCCGGCCGCCGGTGCGCACTTCGGCGGGCCGGAGGGCGTCGGGCTGATCAACTACGGTGTCACGCCGGGCAGTACGGACTGGTCCGCGATCCGCACCCACGCCCGGACGGACGCCCGGGTGCTGCCGGGCGGGCCGCGGCCGGTGGTGCTGTACTCGGCCGGGCTGGGCGACCCGCGCACCTGGGGGACCGCGCTGGTCGAGGACCTGGCCTCGCGCGGGTACCTGGTGGTGACCGTCGACCACACCTACGAGGCGTCCGAAGTCGCCTTTCCGGACGGCACGTTGGCGACGTCCGTGCTGCCCGGCATGCTCGGCGACCCGGACCTCGACATCGGCGCGGTGCTGCGCCGGTCGATGGACGCCCGGGTCGCCGACACCCGTCTGGTCCTCGACCGGCTGGCCTGCCTCGGCGAGCGCCCCGGCCTCCCGGCCGGCCTGGCCGGCGCCCTCGACCTGACCCGGGTCGGCATGGCCGGCCACTCCGCGGGCGGCTTCACCGCCCTGCAGACCATGCACGACGACCCGCGGATCGCCGCCGGGATCGACCTCGACGGGCAGTTGCACTACCCGGGCCCCGACGGCCGGAGCGGCGTCTTCCTCCCGACCCTCGCCCAGGACGGCCTGGACCGCCCGTTCCTGCTGCTGGGCACCCGCAGCCCCGACTCCGGCTCCTACCACCGGCAGCCCGGCTGGGACGCCCTGTGGCAGCACAGCACCGGCTGGCACGCGGACCTCACCCTGGAGGGCTCCCGGCACGGCTCCTACACCGACGCCGAGTCCCTCCTCCCCCAGCTCGCCCGCCGGGGCGCCCTCTCCGCCGACACCCTGGCCTCCGAGGTCGGCACCGTCGCCCCCGCCCGCGCGGAGCGCGCCACCCGCAGCTACGTCGCCGCCTTCTTCGACCGCTGGCTGCGCGGCCGCGACGACCACCTGCTGGACGGGCCGTCCCCGCTGTTCCCCGAGATGACCTACGAACGCTGACCGGTCCGGGGCCCGGGACGCGCACCGCCCCGGGCCCCGGCCCCCTCGACGCGCCCCCGCTCAGGCCGCCGTGACGGACTGCGGGAAGGCGAACACCCCGTCGGGGTCGTAGTGGCGGGCGGCCTGCCGGAGGCGCGGCAGGTTGGCGCCGTAGTAGGCGCGGCCCCAGTCGGGCAGGGTGGCGTCGATGTAGTTGACGTAGGCGCCGGGGGCGCCGAGGCGGGAGAGGCCGTCGCGGATCTCGTCGACGGTGGCCCGGACCCGGTCCTCGGTGGCGGGGGTGGCGGCGGCGTAGACCTGGGCGCTGGCCAGCGAGTCGCGGTGCGGGAAGGCCGTCCCGTCGGGGGCGATCTCGCCGACCGCGCCGCCGAGCGAGTCGAGCAGCAGGTCGACGCCGGTGCGGCCGGTCATCAGCTCGGTGAGCCGGGCCGGGTCGAGGGGGCCGGGGCCGAACATCCGGGAGACCGCGACGAATCCGGTCCGGGTGAGCCGGCCGCCCTCCCAGACGGGGTGGCACTGGGCGACGGTGTCGTTGGCGCAGCCGGCCATGAACTTCATCGCGGCCAGGTAGTCCTTGGCGGCGACGGTGCGGCCGGTGGGCGCGGTGCCGGCCAGCCGCACCAGGCGGTCGACCTGCTGGTTCGCGCCGGACGGGTCGCCGACCCAGCAGCCGACGATCTTGCAGCCGGGCGGGTTGCCGCCGGAGATCTGGCAGCTGGCCCACAGTTCGGGGGGCGCGTCGGCGACCCACTGCTGCCAGGCGCCGAGCACCTGCGGGACGGAGCCGGCCGGGAACGGCAGGACGATGACCGTCAGGCCGGGGGCTGGCGGGGTGTCGAAGGTGAAACGGGTGACGACGCCGAAGTTGCCGCCCCCGCCGCCGCGCAGCGCCCAGTGCAGGTCGCTCTCGTGCTCGGCGTCGGCGGTCAGCACGCAGGAGTCGGCGGTGACGACCTCGGCGGCGGTGAGCCGGTCGCAGGTCAGGCCGTACTTGCGGGCCAGCACGCCGATGCCGCCGCCGAGGGTGAGGCCGCCGATGCCCACGGTCGGGCAGCTGCCGCCGGGCAGCAGCCGGCCGGCGGCGGCGAGGCCCGCGTAGACCTCGATCAGCCGGGCGCCCGCGCCGACGTCGGCGCTGCCGTCGGGGCGGACCCGGACGTCGTTCATGGCGCGCAGGTCGATCACCAGGCCGCGGTCGGGGACGCTGTAGCCGAGGTAGCTGTGGCCGCCGCTGCGGGCGGCGATCGGGATGCCGTGGCCGCGCGCCACGTCCAGGCAGGCCCGGACGTCGTCGGCGGAGGCGCACTTGGCGACGGCTCCGGGGAACTGGCCGTCGTTCAGCTCGTTGAAGCCGAGCCGGGCCGTCCCGTACCCGGGGTCGGCGGGCAGCACCAGCCGGTCGCCGAGCCGCTGCCGCAGCGCCTGCCAGTCCGGCGGCGCGGCCCGCCACCCGCGCTGCCGGGCCGGGAACGCCCGCACCGAGTCCGCTCCTGCTGCTTCCGCTGCTTCCGCTGCTCCCGCGCCCCGCCCTTGGGCCCGGGCCGGTGAAGCCCCTGCCATCAGCCCCGCCCCCAGCGCTCCGCCCACGGCCAGAAAACGACGACGGTCCATTGTCACGACGCACCTTCCTCCCCCGCACCGGGCGCACGGGGGCTCTGCGCCGATCGTCACGCCCCGTCCCGCCTCCGCCCGGCTGCGGCCCGCCGGAGTGCGTCCGATGGCCCAGCGCGCCCGGCGCGCGCCCGACGCCCCGTCAGTTTCCGTGCGCCGGTGGGCGGCTGTGCGCCCGGACCACCCTGCGGCTTTAGCCGTCAAATCGGACGAACGTATAAATGTAGGATTTGCACCATGAAACTGGTGAAGAGGCGGCCGAGGTTCTACCTGCTGCTGGGTCTGGCGGTGGCGGCGGTCGTGGCACTGGTCACGGTGGTGATCGTGCGCAGCTTCGCCATGGTCACGGTCGACCCCGCCCAGGCCCGCAGGCAGGCGAAGGGCGCCCCGGCCGCCGGGCAGGTGGACTGCTCCCGGGAGAAGTGCATCGCGCTCACCTTCGACGGCAGCCCGGGCGAACCCACCGGGCGGGTCATGGACCTGCTCGCGCAGCACCACGCCCGGGGGACGTTCTTCCTGGAGGGCCGGGACATCCACAGCTTCCCCGACGTGGTGCGGCGCATCGCGGCGGAGGGCCACGAGATCGGCGACCACACCTGGAACCACCCCCGGCTGACCGAGATCCCCGACGCGGAGGTCAGGGACGAACTGACCCGCACCGCGGACGCCATCGCGGAGGTCACCGGCAGCCGGCCCACCCTGATGCGCCCGCCGGAGGGCCGCACCGACGACCGGGTCTCGAAGATCTCCCGGGAGCTCGGCCTGGCCCAGGTGCTGTGGACGGTCACCGCGCAGGACTACGCGACCGAGGACACCGCCCTGATCACCAAGCGGGTCCTGGACGGCGCCGACCGGGACGGGATCGTCCTGCTGCACCCGCTGCACAAGGGCACCGTGCCCGCCCTGCCCGGCATCCTCCAGGCCCTCGACGACCAGGGCTACACCTTCGTCACCGTCGGCCAGCTGCTCGCTCCCGGCACCGCGCAGCCCGGCACCATCTACAAGTGACGCCCCGCCCCGCGCGGCCCTCCCTCCCCCGTCCACGCCCGTCCGCACCCGACCGCCCCCGAACCGTGACCTGACCGCACGTCAATTCCGCTGCTGGTGCCGTATTGTCGCCGTCCTCGGCCGGACGCGGACGCCGGCGATCACGCGTCGTCGCGGCCGCACGGCCGCGCGCTGCCCGGGACCGCGGGCGGACGCGCGGGCCGGGGCGGGGAGGGCACCTCCGGCCGCACGGGCCGGCGGGAACGACGGGAGGCACACGGGTGCGGTTTCGGGGACGGGCACGGCTTCGGGGACGGGAACGGGTGCGGTCGACGGCACGCCCGGCGAAGGGGTGCGACTGGTGACGGCCCTGGACGGCCTCCCGCCGATGAGCGTCGAACCGGGCGCGGAACTGCGGGAGTTCGCCGCGGAACTGCGCACGCTCTTCCTCGGCCTGGACGCCCCCGCGGCGGACGCCCTCGCCGCTCGCTGCACGCCGGGGCCGCAGGCGTGCGCCGACTACCTGGCGGCCGTGCGCATCCCGCCGTGGGAGTTCGTCGAGGCACTGCTCGACGCCCTCCCCGACGCCCCCGACCGGCCGGACGTCCGGGAGCGGCTGCGCCGGTCCCGGCTGGCCGCCCTGCGGGTCGCCCCGCCGATCGGCTGGGCGGTGCGCCAGATCGAGGGCCAACTGCACGCCGTCGAACGGGAGGTGCAGGAGGCCGACGAGGAAGCCGAACAGGCCGAACGCGAACTCGCCCACGCCCGGCCGGCTCCGGCTGCCCCCGACACGCCCGACACGCCCGACGCTTCCGGCACGCCGGCCGACGGCACCGACCCCGCCCAGCGCGCCGCGCTGCTGGCCGAGAAGGCCGGGCAGGCCCGCGAACGGTCGGCCCGGGCCGCCGCCCGCCGCGACCTGATGCAGCGTCAACTCGTCCTGGTGGAACGGCAGCAGGGCACCACGGCCGCCCCGCCCGGGCCCACCGGGGCAGCGGCCGCGGAGAGCGGCGACGACCCGCTGCCGAAGATCCTGCTGGTGGACGACCGGCCGGAGAACCTGGTCGTCCTGGAGGCGCTGCTCGGCCCGCACGGCCACCACCTGGTCTGCGCGACCTCGGGGCCCGACGCACTGCGGGCGCTGATGGAGCCCGACGACTACGCCGCGATCCTGCTGGACGTGCAGATGCCCGGCATGGACGGCTACGAGACCGCCGCGCACATCCGGGGCCGGGCCCGCACCCGCGACATCCCGATCGTCTTCGTCACCGCCATCGGCAGCGGCCCCGACCACGCCCGGCACGCGTACGCCGCGGGCGCCGCCGACTTCATCCCCAAGCCGGTCGACCCCTGGACGGTGCGGGCGAAGGTCGCCTCCTTCGTCGAACTGCACCGCGCACGCCGCACCGGCCGCTGACCGGCCCGGCCCGCCGTCGGCCGGAACGGCGAGGCCGCCACCCCCCGCGACAGGGGGTGGCGGCCTCATTCCGTGGGGGTCTGTGTTCCGCGGGGTCTGCGTCCCGCGGGGGTCCGGTCCCCGTCCCCGTCCCCGTCCCCGGGCGGGTGCTACTTCCAGCTGTCGGTGAGCGTCGCCGTCCCGGAGGCCCCGGTGGTGTAGCTGCGGTTGGCGCCGCTCTCCCAAGTGACGTTCCCGGCCGCGTCCTTGACGATGTACTTGTACTCGAAGGCGCTGTTCGCGGGCAGGGTCAGCGAGAGCGTCCAGTTCGGGTAGGAGGCGGAGGACATCGGCAGCGCGGAGGCGGGGTTCCAGCTGCCGAGCTGGGCGGTGGAGCCGACCAGGTAGACGTTCTGCCCGTAGACGGTGGCCTTGTTCTCGGAGAAGTTCACCGTGACCTGGCCGGTCGTCGCGGTGCTGCCGCCCCAACTGTCGTTCAGCGTGCCGCCGGTGGCCCCGGAGTTGGCGCTGTGGTTGGCGCCGCTCTCCCAAGTGACGTTCCCGGCGGCGTCCTTGACGATGTACTTGTACTCGAAGGCGGTGTTCGCGGGCAGTTGGACGCTGCCGCTCCACACCGGGTAGCCGGCCGGGGAGAGCGCGACCGCCGCGTTCGGGTCCCAGCTGCCGAGCTGGGCGACCGAGCCGACCAGGTAGACGTTCTGGCCGGTCACGGTGGTCTTGGTCTCGTTGAACTTCTCCGTCACCGTCCCGTTGCCGGGCGAGGCGGAAGCCGAAGCCGAAGGACTCGGGCTCGCACTGGCACTGGCACTGCCGCTCGGGCTCGGGCTCGGGCTGGTGGTGCCGGTGGTGGCGGTGTACAGCGCGACCGCGTCGCCCGCGTTCACGGTGACCGTCGCCTTGCCGGAGCCGTCCACGCTCACGGTCGGGCCGGTGCAGTTCGAGCCGCTGAGGTCGCCGTGGACGACGTCGCAGTAGGTGCCCGCGGCGAGGCCGGTGGTGAAGGTCTGGGTGACCGCGGAGCCGCTGTTGTTGATGGCGACCCAGCCCTTGCTGCCGCGGCTGAAGGCGATCGCGTTGCCGCCGTTGTCCCACCAGTTGGCGACGCTCTCGCCGCGGGTGGCGTTGTGCCAGCCGACCATGTTGGAGATGCCCTGGTCCCGATCGGTGCAGGTCCAGGTGTTGTTGCCGCAGTTGACGTCGGTGACGAAGCCGTTGCCGTCGGCGGGCGGCGAGTCGTCCTTGTTGTTGAACCGGAAGCCCGCGTACACCTGCGGGGTGCCGTAGCCCCAGGCGAGTTCGAAGACGTGCGCCAGCTTGTACTTGGAGCCGTCGTTGTACGTCAGGGTGGTCTTGTCGCGCTCCAGGTCGTGGTTGGTCACCATGACGGCGGACTTGTCGCTCGGCTCGAAGCCCCAACTCTGCCCGAAGGTCTTGAGGTTGGCGATGTTGCCGTTGAACTGCTGGGAGAGCTTGGAGGCGTAGGTGAACTCCAGCACGCTGCCGTTGCCCTCGAACGCGGCGGGCGCCAACTGGCCGCCGCTGCCCGGGAAGATCTCCTGGTAGACGTACGGGCGCCCGCCCCACTGGGTGTCGCTCAGCCGGGAGACGATGTTGCCCATGTCAGCCTGGGCGATGTGCTTGGCCGCGTCCACCCGGAAGCCGTCGACGCCCGCGCCGATCAGGGTGTTCAGGTACCCGGCGATCTTGCCGCGGACGTAGTCGCTCTCGGTGTTCAGGTCCTCCAGGTTGAGCAGCTGGCACTCCTGGACCTGGGTGACGTTGTTCCAGTCGTTGATGCCCAGGTCGGCGTTGGGGCACGGCGGGGAGCCGTGGAAGTCCGACTTGGCGTAGGGCACCGCCGAGTAGCTGTACGCGGACGGGCTGAAGGCCGACCCGCCGTACCCGGTGGTGCTGGTCTGGTTGCTGCCCGCCATGTGGTTGATCACCGCGTCGGCGTACACCTTCACGCCCGCGTTGTGACAGGCCGTCACCATCGCCCGGAACTGCGCGTCGGTGCCCATCCGGCTGTTCAGGTTGTACGAGACCGGCTGGTAGACCTCCCACCAGGGGTGCCCGGGCAGCGAGATCGACTCCTGCGGCGGGGCCACCTGCACGGCGCCGTAGCCCTTGGGGCCCAGGACGTTGGTGCACTCGTTCGCGACCGAGTTCCAGTTCCACTGGAACAGGTTGGCGATCACGTCGCCGCCGTTGGGCGTCGCGGCGGCCTGCGCGGTGCCCTGCAGGCCGAGCGGCATCAGCACGCCCAGGACCAGTGCGCCGGCCGCGGTGGCCACGGGCACGGTTCTACGGACAGGGGTCATCGGCGAATCTCCCAAGGTGGTGGGGGACTTGAGGAGGGAACGGGAAGACGATCCACCCCGGCGCGACACACCGTCAAGACATCCGTGCAAGAAATTTCATCTCCTTGCGTTCGAATCCACATCCGCCGGAAACAAAAACCGGGTAGTCAATCCGCCGAAAAGGTATACACCTCCCCACCGTTCGCCCAGCTCACCCCGGACTTGCTGCAAGTATTTTCAGAAACTTTCACCCACCGTGCCGCTCCGCGCCGCGCACCCGCCCCCGGGATAGCGTGGCGCGGTGGACCACAGCGAGATCGACGACGACGGCATGGTGCGGGTGCGCGGCGCCCGGGTGCACAACCTGCGGGACGTGGACGTCGCCGTGCCGCGCGGCGCGGTGGTCGCGTTCACGGGGGTGTCCGGCTCCGGCAAGTCCTCGCTGGCCTTCGGCACCCTGTTCGCCCAGGCCCAGCACCGCTACCTGGAGTCGGTCTCGCCGTACGCCCGCCGCCTGCTGCGCCAGGTCGAGGCCCCGCAGGTGGACGCGGTGACCGGCATGCCCCCGGCCGTCGCCCTGGAGCAGCGCCGCTCCGTCCCGTCCTCGCGCTCCACCGTCGGCACCATCAGCACCACGTCCAACCTGCTGCGGATGCTGCTCTCCCGCTGCGGCACGTACCCGCCGGGCGCGCCGCGCCTGGACTCCGACGCGTTCTCGCCGAACACCCCGGCGGGCGCCTGCCCCGAGTGCCACGGGCAGGGCGTGCTGCACCGGGTGACCGAACGCTCCCTCGTCCCGGACGACTCGCTCTCCATCCGGCAGGGCGCCGTCGCGTCCTGGCCGGGCGCCTGGCAGGGCAAGAACCTGCGCGACATCCTGGGCACGCTCGGCCACGACCTGGACCGGCCCTGGCGCGAACTGCCCGCCGCCGAACGGGAGTGGATCCTGTTCACCGACGAGCAGCCGGTGGTCACCGTCCACCCCGAGCGCGAGCCCGGCCGCGTCCAGCGCCCGTACCGGGGCAAGTACAGCAGCGCCCGCCGCCTGGTCCTCAAGTCCTTCGCCGAGTCCCGCAGCGAGGCCGCCCGTGCCAGGGCCGCCGCTTTCCTCGAACAGTCCACCTGCCCGCACTGCCACGGCCACCGGCTGCGCCCCGAGGCGCTGGCCGTCACCTTCGCCGGCCTGCCGATCACCGGCCTGGCCGCTCTCCCCGCCGCCCGCCTCGCCGACCTGCTGCGCCCGCACACCGCCGGGGACGGCCCGGCCGCCCTGATCACCGCCGACCTGGCCGACCGCCTCACCGCCCTGGACCGCCTCGGCCTCGGCTACCTCTCGCTCGACCGCGCCGCCCCCACCCTGTCCACCGGCGAGCTCCAACGCCTGCGCCTGGCCACCCAGTTGCGCTCCGGCCTGTTCGGCGTGGTGTACGTCCTGGACGAACCCTCGGCGGGCCTGCACCCGGCCGACACCGAGGCGCTGCGCCGGGTCCTGGCCGAGCTGCGGGCGGCGGGCAACTCGGTGTTCGTGGTCGAGCACGACATGGCGGTGGTGCGCGGCGCCGACTGGCTGGTGGATGTCGGCCCGGCCGCGGGCTCCGGCGGCGGCCGCGTCCTGTACAGCGGCCCGGTGGACGGCCTGCGCACGGTGGACGCCTCCGCGACCCGCCGCTTCCTGTTCGACCCGCCTCCCCCGCCGCCGTCCCGCCACCGCACCCCCACCGGCGTGCTGCGCCTGCGCGGCGTCACCCGGCACAACCTGCGCAACGTGGACGCGGACGTGCCGCTGGGCGTGCTCACCGCCGTCACCGGCGTCTCCGGCGCGGGCAAGTCGACGCTGCTCGCCGCCGTCGCCGAACACCCGGACGCGCACCGGGTGGTGACCTTCGACCAGACCCCGCTGGGCCGCACCCCGCGCTCCAACCTGGCCACCTACACCGGGCTGCTGGACACCGTCCGCAAGCTGTTCGCCGCCACCGACGAGGCGAAGGCCCGCGGCTACGGCGCGGGCCGGTTCTCCTTCAACGTGGCGGCCGGCCGCTGCCCGACCTGCGAGGGCGCGGGCGCGATCGAGGTCGAACTGCTCTTCCTGCCCACCGCGTGGAGCCCCTGCCCGGACTGCCACGGCAGCCGCTACAACCCGCAGACCCTGCAAGTGACCTACCACGGCTCCACGATCGCCGACGTGCTCGCCCTGACCGTCGACGAGGCCGCCGCGTTCCTCGCCGACACCCCGCCCGCCGCCCGCGTCCTGACCACCCTCCAGCAGGTCGGCCTCGGCTACCTGCGGCTCGGCCAGCCCGCCCCCGAACTCTCCGGCGGCGAGGCCCAGCGCGTCAAACTCGCCGCCGAACTCCAGCACGCCCACCGCCGCCGCACCCTCTACCTGCTCGACGAGCCCACCACCGGCCTGCACCCCGCCGACAGCGAGACCCTCACCGCCCAACTCCACCGCCTGGTCGACGCGGGCGCCACCGTCCTGGTCGCCGAACACGACCTCACCCTGATCGCCGGCGCCGACCACGTCATCGACCTCGGCCCCGGCGGCGGCGACACCGGCGGCCGCATCCTCGCCACCGGCACCCCCACCACCGTCGCCACCACCCCCGCCAGCCGCACCGGCCCCTACCTGGCGGAGCGCCTCGGACTACCGGGCAGCTGACCGGCCGCGCACGTCCACCACCGCCATCCCCGCCCGCCGCGCCGCGAGCAGCCCGCTGTCGGCGTCCTCCAGCACCACGCACGCCGCCGGCTCGACGCCCAACTGCCGTGCCGCCAACAGGAAGACGTCCGGCGCGGGCTTGCCCCGCTCCACCTCGTCCCGGGTCACCACCCGCGTGAACAGCCCGTCCAACCCCAGGTGCCGCAGCGTCGCCTCCACCGTCCGCCGCGTCCCACCGGAAGCCACCGCGAGCGGGAGGCGGCCGGTCAGCTGCCGGGCCAGGGCGGTCACGGGGGTGATCTCGGTGACGGCAGCCAGGTGGTCGAGGTAGCGCTCGCCGCACTCCGCCACCAGCCGGCCGATCAACTCGCCGTCGGAGCGCACTCCCTGGCCGTCCAGGGCAGCCTTGATCGTCTCCGGCGTGGACGTGCCGGTGTACCCCTCGTACCACTCGCGGCCGATCTCCAGCCCGAACGGCGCCAGGGTCGCCGCGAGGGCCAGGTAGTGCGCCGGGTGGGTGTCGGCGAGGGTCCCGTCACAGTCGAACAGGACGGCTTCGAATCCGGTGAACGACTCCGGGTCTTCCAGAGCGACCATGCCTCTCCTCCAAGCGGGTTGACACCACCACCGGGCCCAAGTGGTCTATACCGCACCCTCCCCAGCGACGCCCCGAACTGTCAAGGACCCCCGGAACTCCCTGGCCCGCCCGACCCGCCCCGTGCTGGAATCCCCTGGTGCCCCTCACCGTCCGTCCGGCCGCACCGGCCGACCTGCCGCACCTCCCGGCCCTGCAGCTCGCCGCGGGGAGCCTCTTCCACACCATCGACCCGGCCGACCGGGTCTGCCTGCGCCGCCCCGTCCCGCTCCCGTATCGCCCGTAACGTCCCGCCGCAGCCCGAGGGGCCCGAGCGCAGTACCTACTGCCCGGGCCCCTCGTTCCCCCGCCCCTCCCTACTGCCCTCCCCCTGCGCTCAGTTGGCGAGGCTGAAGTCCCCGCCCACCGGGGCGGCGATCTTGTCGACGCCGGTCAGCGCGGTCAGTGTGGTGACCGGGGTGCTGCTCTCGGTGGTGGTGCCGTTGCCGAGCTGGCCGGAGCCGTTGGCGCCCCAGGAGCGGACGGTGTTGTCGCCGAGCAGCACGATGGTGTGCTCGCGGCCGCCGGCGACGAGCTGTACGCCCTTGATGCCGGGCACCGGGACGGGGGTGATCCGGTAGTCGGTGGTGCCGTCGCCGACCTGGCCGGAGGTGTTCTGGCCCCAGCCCTTGAGCTTGTTGTCGCTGTCGGTGACGGCCAGGCTGTGGTTGCAGCCCGCGGCGATCTGCGAGACGCCGCCGAGCCAGATGCCCTGGGTGTCGACGGGCGTGTACCGGTTGATGGTGCTGTTGTCGCCGAGCTGCCCGGTCGCGTTGTAGCCCCAGGCCTTGACGGCGTTGCCGCTGGTGGGCCTGGTGCCGCCGCTGGGCGGTCCGACCAGGGCCAGGTTGTGGTTGCAGCCGGCCGCGATCTTGGTGACGCCGGTGAGTCCGCCGACCGGGGCGGGCACGTTGCGGCTGGCCGAAGTGCCGTCGCCGAGCTGCCCGTTGATGTTGTAGCCCCAGGCCCAGACGGTGCCGTCCTCGCGCAGGGCGAGGCTGTGGTTGAGCCCGGCGGCGATCGCCACCACCTTGTTGAGGCCCTCGACCCGGACCGGGACGCTGCTGTCGGCGTTGGTGCCGTTGCCGAGCTGCCCGTAGTTGTTGCGGCCCCAGGCGACCACGGTCTGGTCGTCGAGCAGCGCGAGGCTGTGCCAGCCGCCGGCGGCGACGTCGCGGGCGTTGGAGAGGTTGACGACCTGGCCGGGCGCGTTGTGGCTGAACACGCTGCCGTCGCCGAGCTGCCCGGAGCCGTTGGCGCCCCAGGACATCACGGTGCGGTCCTTGAGCAGCGCCAGCCCGTGCCCGATGGTGGAGCCGCCACCACCGGCGGCGATCTTGTCGACTTCGGCGCTGGTCAGGCCGAGCACGGTGGTGGAGGTGGTGCGGAAGTCGGTCCAGGTGCCGTCGCCGAGCTGCCCGGAGCGGTTGTTGCCCCAGGCCTTGAGCCGCTTCTCCTGCGCGTGCGCGGTCCCGGCGGGCACGGCGGCCAGGCTGAAGGCGGTGAACGCGGCCAGCCCGGCGGCGAGCACCGGCCGCAGGCGGGAGCGGCCGGCGGTGGCAGTCTGCGTGGACGTCATGAAGTGCCTTTCCTCGAAAGGTGGTTGGGGTCAGCGCGCGAGGCTGAAGTTGCCGTTGCTCGGCGCGGAGATCAGGGAGACGCTGCCGGACTTGGCGAGCACCTGGACGGGAGTGTTGCGCTGGGTGGTGGTGCCGTCGCCGAGCTGGCCCTTGTCGTTGAGGCCCCAGGCCTGCACGGTGCCGTCGGCGAGCACGGCCAGGTTGTGCGCGGAGCCGGCGGCGATCGCCTCGACGCCGGACACGCCGGGGACGGGCACGCTGGTGTTGCGCTGGGTGGTGGTGCCGTCGCCGATCTGCCCCTTGTCGTTGGCGCCCCAGGCGCGCAGCGTGTGGTCCTGGAGCAGGGCGAGGCTGTGGGTGGCGCCGCCGGCCAGCGCGACGACGTCGGTCAGTTCCTGGACGGGCACGGGGTAGGGCTTGTTGACGGTGCTGTCGTCGCCGAGCTGGCCCTTGTCGTTGAGGCCCCAGGCGTAGACGTGGCCGTCGGCGAGCAGCGCGAGGGCGTGGTTGGCGCCGGCGGCGATGCCCTTGACGGTGGTCAGGCCGGGGATGGTCATCGCGGTGTTGCGGGTGCCGGGGGTGGGCGCGGGGACGGGCGCGGTGGAGCTGACGGGCACCGGGGTGACGCCGAGCTGGCCCTTGTCGTTGAGGCCCCAGGTCTTGACGGTGCCGTCCTTGAGCAGCGCCATGCTGAAGGCGTCCCCGGCGGCGATGGCCTTGACGTCGGAGAGCCCGGCGACGGTGACGGGCAGGTTGGTGTTGGTGGCGGTGCCGTCGCCGAGCTGGCCCTTGTCGTTGGCGCCCCACGCCTTGACGGTGCCGTCCTTGAGCAGGGCGAGGGCGTGCGAACCGCCGGCCGCGACGGCTTCGACGCCGGTCAGTCCGGCGACCAGGCCGGGCACCGCCGCGTCCTCGGTGGCGCTGGTGACGCCGTTGCCGAGCTGGCCCTTGTCGTTCTTGCCCCAGGCTTCGACGGTGCCGTTGGCGAGCAGCGCGAGCGCGAAGCCGGTGACGGTGGCGCCGCTGGTGGTGCCGCCGGCGGAGATGCCGTTGAGTTCGGCCCCGGCCATGCCGACCACCGAGACGGGGGTGAGCCGCTGGGTCTTGGCGGTGCCGTCGCCGAGCTGCCCGCTGGCGTTGTTGCCCCAGGCACGCAGCCGCAGGTCGTAGGCGGACGCGGTACCGGCCGGCAGGGCGGTGGTGCACACCAGGGTCAGGCCGGCCACCATCGCGGGCAGGGTGACGGCGGGCAGCTGGCGCAGCTTGCGGTGCATCGGTGGTTCCTCCGTGGACGTGGACGGGCTGGACGGGCTGGACGGGCGGGACGAGCTGGGCGGACAGGGCGGACGGGACACGGCCTGACGGGACGTCAACGGCGTCAGGGGGCGGACGCGCCGGGAAGCGCGCGCCGGACGGGCTCGCCCTGGGCGAGCCGTCCGGGCGGGGGCTGGACGGGGTAGGTCTTGTCGACCGGCCGGTGCGCGGCGTGCGATCCGCCGTACGCATCGCCGTACGTACGGCCGTACGCGCCGCCGCTCGCCGCTGGACGACCGTTCAGCGCGGCGTCCGACGCGGCGGCCGGCGGTGCGGCCAGCAGCGCGGCGAGCAGGCAGGGGGCGGCGGCCGCGAGCAGGACGGCGCTTCGGGTGTGGGGTGTCATCGGGGCCTCGTGGTCACGGTCGGGGCGCGGCACGGCACGGCGCGGCACGGCGCGAGGGGTGCACGGTGGCAGCCCGACCCCGGTCGAAGTCGAAGTCGAGGTCGAGGTCGAGGTCGAAACCGGAGTCGGGCTCGGAGTCGAAATGATGATCCGATCGCCGGATACCTAACCCACCGTCACCGGCTTCGTGCGGCCCGGAACCGCTTTCCATGCCAACGGCCCAGCCCGTCCTTCGCACACCCCCCGTTCGGTCCGCTCTCGGTTGCGGTGCGTAGTCGCCCCGCCCAGCATGGCCAGGGATCTTGATCGTCAGCCGTCCTGATCAGACATCAACCGATCGGCCCCGTCGCCGAGTTCAGGGAGGAACCCGTTGCTCCGGACCTCACCGGCCAGACTCCTGGCCATCACCCTCAGTAGCGCCGCCGCGCTGGCCGTCCCGGCTCCGGCGGGCGCGGAGGACACCGAGCCGGCCGTCGTGGTCAACGGCACCTTCGTCTCCCCGCAGGTCCCGTCCGGCAAGGACTGGGCGTACCTCACCATCGACGGCTGGGACGGCCCCGGCCTGCTCTCCGCCGCCCGGGCCAACCACCCGCAGGGCTACCAGGCCGCTTTCCTCGCCGCCCCCGGCTCGGCCGAACCGCTCAGCACCCGGCTGCGCGCCGTCCGTGCGGGCGCCACGGTCACCCTCACCTGGGACGACAACCCCGACACCTGTGTGGGCAAGGGCGTCGCCCGGCGCAGCTACACGGTCTCGGTCGCGGGCGGCGCCAACCAGCCGGGCGCGTTCGCCACCAACGAGCCCACCGGCCGGGCGAACTGGTTCGTCGGCCGGTCCTACTCCTTCACCGCGGCCGAGGACTCCCCGAAGGTCGCCTTCTCCTTCGACGCCTCCAACGCCACCCCGAGCTGCCAGCCGTCGATCACCAACGTGGCCGCCAAGCAGACCGCCCCGGCCTCCCCGCCGAAGGCCGCCACCGACCCGTGCGCGGGCGACGCGGCGAACGGCTCCCAGTGCAAGGACGTCGGCGGCGCCAAGGAGGAGATCGCCAAGTGCCCGGCCACCAGCCGGGACTGCCTGAGCGGTGTCGCCGGGGACGGCAAGCAGACCAACGACGGCATCGCCCAACAGACCGGTGCCGTGCAGGACTTCGGGGCCGTCCCGCGCGACCAGATCCCGGACGCCGCCGCCCAGGGCCTGTGCCCGCTGTCCAACGCCCTCACCGACGGCCTCCCGCCCTCGTCCGTGGTCGTCCCGCCGAGCCAATGGGGTCCTTGCTGATGCTCCGTCAACTGCCTTGCGCCGCCGGTTCGGTGCTGCTCGCGTCCGCCCTCGCCCTGACCGCCCCGCCGCCCGCCGCGCACGCCGCCGACACCGTCGACGCCACCGTCCCGAACGGCACCTTCGCCGATCCGGTAGCGCCCGACAACGGCACCCAGGCCGGGCACGCCGGCTGGTCGCCCGACGGCAACGGCGTGGTGTTCGGCAAGGGCCTGGCCCAGCACCCGCGGGGCTACCAGGCGGCCTCGCTGAACTGGAACGGCGCGCCGCTGACCCTGCGCACCCGGCTGTGGGGCGTCAAGAAGGGCTCCACCGTCACCCTCACCTGGGACGACAGCCCCAGCACGTACAGGGGCTGCAAGCCGGAGCAGGTCAAGGACGGCCAGACGTACAACGTCGCGCTGATCACCGACGGGCCCGCGCCCGACCCGCAGGTCACCACCAAGGGCAGCGACACCGTCGGCACCGCCAACTGGACGGCGGGGCGGGCCTTCCCGTTCACCGCGACCGAGGACAACCCGATGGTGTCCTTCGAGTCGGCGGAGCCCGCCGGGGCGATGTCCTGCGGCCCGCTGATCACCAACGTGGCCGCCCGGCAGACGCCCGCGCCCGTCGACAAGAAGGTCCGCAAGGAGCAGCTGCCGCCCCCGAAGGCGTACCGGGGCAACGACCCGCTGGAGCCGGGCGTGGCGGTGGACGACTGCGAGGGCTCGCCGACCACCTGCACCTTCACGGTCGACAAGGGCTACTCGTACCAGTACTACGGGCAGACCCGGATCGTCGGCGAGGTGTACCTGAACTGCACCCGCAACGCGATCACCGACGACCGCAAGCTGGAGGTCACCGAGCCTCCGTACGACAGCCTCACCCAGTACTACGCGCTGAAGGGCGCCCCGCTGCTGCCCAGCCGCTCCGAGCTGGCCAAGAGCCGCCCCAACGTGGCCAGTCAGGTCGAGGCGGGCTTCAGCGTGGCGGGCGGGAACGCGGCGGCAGTGTCCACCAGCAACCCGCTGACCTGGTCGCGGACCACCAGCAAGCCGATGAACCCGGTGATCCAGCCCGGCGAGGTGAGCTGGATCGAGGTGCAGCCGGCCCGCGAGCGGGTGACCGGCTCGTTCACCAACTCCCGCAACAACTACCGGCTGGACGCCGCCTTCGACGTCCCGGCGACCTCGCTGCCGGACCGCTACTACCAGCGCACCGGCCCGCTCACCGAGGTCGAGCTGAAGCGCTGCGGCGCCGACCGCCCGACGGCCGACACCCCCGACAACACGGCCGGCCCGGACAAGCGCCTGACCGCACTGGACGCCCCGCCGGCCGGCCTGGCCACCCGCACCGTCCCGCTCACCCCCTGAGCCCCCTGAGCCCCCTGAGCCCCCTGCGCCCTCTGATCCCCTGAGCCCCCGAGCCCGCACAACCCCCTCCCCCCGCAAGCCGATCGGCCGCCCGGTACCCGCAACACCGGGCGGCCGACGCCCTGTTCACCGACCTCCAGGAGCAACCCGTGCCGCCCACCCGCCTGTTGGCCCTCCCGCTCGGCGCCGCCCTCGTCCTCGCCGCCCCCTGGCCGGCCGGGGCGGCGAACACCGATCCGGTGGCGGTGGAGAACGCGACGTTCTCCTCCCCGACCGTGCAGTCCGGCGACTGGACCTACGGCGTCGACGGCTGGACCGGGCCCACCGGCGCCGCCTCCACCTCCCGGGCCGCCCACCCGAAGGGGCTGCAGGCCGCCACCCTGGGCTGGGACGGCAAGGCGGTCTCGCTCAGCACCCGGCTGCGCGGCGTCCGGGCCGGTGCGGGCGTCACCCTCAGCTGGGACGACAACCCCGACTCCTGCGCCGCGTCCGGTTCCGGCCCGCGCTCCTACACGGTGACCGTCACGGGCGCCGCCGACGCCCCCGGCAGCTTCACCACCAAGGCCCCCGCCGCGAAGGCCGACTGGTACCTCGGCCGCACCTACTCCTTCACCGCCCCCGAGGACTCCCCGCAGATCACCTTCACCAGCACCATCACCAACAATCCCGGCTGCGGCGAGCTGATCACCAACGTCCAGGCCGCCCAGACCCCGCCGCCCGCCAAGGCCCCCACGCCCGGCGCCGCCGACCCGTGCGCGGGCGACGGGGCGAGCAGCCCGGCCTGCACCATCGACGCGGGCAACAAGGAGAAGATCAAGGACTGCCCGGCCACCAGCCGCCAGTGCCTGGAGGGCGTCGCGGGCAAGGGCGAGAAGGAGAACGCCGGAATCGCCCAACAGACCCAGGCCCTCGACGACTTCACCAACACCCCGCGCGACCAGGACCCGAACACGGCCCTCGGCCCGCTCTGCCAGGTCGCCGACCTGCACCACGGGAGCCTCCAGCCCGGCGACACCGTCCTCGCCCCCGGCACCTGGTGGTACTGCTGAACCACCCCTCCGCCCCCGAGTGGCACGACGCCGGGCGGTACGACACCGGGCCCGTACGGATGGTCACCGTACGGGCCCGGGCCCGCTGTCCGGGCGGATCGGTCAGTCCGCCCGCACCCACTCCTGACGGTCCGTCAACTCATACTGCTCCAGCGGCTGTTCACCGCCCCGGTGCGGGGCGCCCTCGAAGACCCCGGCCTCCGCGCCCGGGACGGCGCGCTTGGGTTGCAGCGTCAGGCAGTAGTCCTTGGCGTTGAAGGTCTGGGCGACCACGGTGCTGATGTTGGAGCTGGACGGGCTGGTCACCACGATGTTCCTGACCGTCGTCCCGGTGCCGTCGAGCGACAGCACGCCGACCGTCCGGGTCATCGCGCTGAGCATGCCGAACTGCAGTTCCTGGCCGGTGCCGACCTGGAACTTCACCTGGGTGCTCTCGGTGTTGGTGCGCTTCCACTCGTGCGAGTAGGCGGCCTTGAAGGCGAGTTGGAAGGCCGCGGTGGCGGTGAGCTTGAGCTGGGCGGAGCCGGTGGCGCTGCCGCTGACGGTGGTGGTGGTCCCGGTGGTGGTGTCGGTGTTGGGGCCCTTGTCCTTGGGCGCGGTGGTGTCGGTGTGCGAGTTCTCGGTCTTGTCGGAGCCCGCCACCGTGCCGGACACGTTGGTGGTGTTGTCGATCGTGCCCTCGACGGTGGCCGAGCCGGAGATCTCGCCCGCCAGGTTGTCGGTGGCGCTCGACTCCAGCACCACCGTCCGGTACACGGTGATCTTCTTGTTGGTGCAGTTGATGACGCTGTTGCCGACCGAGACCACGGCGGCGGTCCGCTCCGCGGTCAGCCCGGGGATGAACCGGAAGCTGCAGCTGTGCTCCTGCCCGCAACTGCGCACCACGGCCGCGGCGTCCGGCAGCGGGGTGTCGCCGTCGAAGGCCTGCGCCACCAGTTCCTCGGCGGCCGGCTGGACCGGCGCCGCCCCGTCCGCGAACGCCGGCCCGGCCGCCGTCCCGCCCAGCGTCAGCAGCGCGACGGCCAGCGCCGCGCCCCGCTTCACCGCTTGCTCCAGGTGCCCTCGGGAGTCCGCGCGTACACCGCGTCCGGCACCTGCCCCGGCGGCTGCGGCGCCACCTCCAGCAGGCCCGGTTTCGCCACCGCCCGGCCCGGCGGGCGCAGCGACAGGCAGACGTCCGGCCGGGCGAAGGTCTGCGCGACGATGGAGCTGCCGGTGGCGATGGACGGGCTGTCCACCACCACGTTCTTGATGAACCGTCCGGTGTGGTCGACCGTCAGGATGCCGACCACCCGGGTGACGGCATTGACGGCGCCGAACTGGATCTCGTCGTTGGCCGAGACGGTGAACACCACCCGGGTGGTCTCCTTCACGGTGGCCTGCCACTGCTTGGCGTAGGACGCCTGGAAGGCGAGTTCGAAGCTGGCCTTGGCCCCCAGGTGGAGCGCGTTGGAGCCGGCCACGGTGCCGGTGACGCCCGTGGTGTTCTGGAACTTGTCCTGGGTGGTGGGGCCCTTGTCCTTGTTCGGCCCGTACTGGACGGTACCGTTGGTGGTGTCCGCCGCCAGGCTGCCCTGCGCGGCGGCGGTCACCGTGGTGTCGATGCTGCCGGTGACGGTGGCCTTGCCGGAGATCGAGCCGCTGATGTTGTCGGTGCTGCTGCTGGCCACCGTCAGGCTGCGGTCGATCTCCATGTCGTCGCCGGTGCAGTTGATCGCCGCGTTGCCGACCGAGGCGACGGCGCTGCCGAACAGCCCGACGATCCGGTCCGTCACCCGGAACGTGCAACTGCCGGGCCGGTCGCACTGCGAGGCGACCTCCTCGGTCGAGGCCAACCTGGTGTCGCCGTCATACGCCTCGGCCGCGGGCATCGGCGGCAGCAGCCCCGCTTCCGGCGTCCCGGCCGCGGGAGCCGCGGCCGGGGCAGGGGCACTCCCGGCGCTCCCGGCGCTCCCGGCCGTCCCGGTGCTCCCGGCCGTCTCGGTGCTCACCGCCTCGCTGCCCTCGGCGGCCGCGGCGGGGGCGGCCGACGGCATCAGGCCGCCCAGGATCACCAGCCCAGTCAGTGCGGCCCCGGGCAGCAGGGCCGCATGTCCACTTATCCACCTGACCGTTCGCGTGACCGTTCGCGGGCGTGCGGAACCAACCACGGACGTGCTCCTCACTCGTCGACGACCCCCGTGACCGAGCCGCCCGGGCGGGCACCGGGCCCGCGGACGACCCCCCGGGCCCATCCTCCGCGAACGGCGGATCGCGAGCGAACGGTCGTCGTCGCAGGTGCGCCATTCGATGGCACGTCACCCGGTGGGACGTCAGGACGCGTCCGCCGACGGCCGGTCGGCCCCGCCGCGGGGCCCGCTCCGGCAGCGCGAACCAGCGCTCGGCCGCCGCCCGGGCCCGCTCGGTGAGCACGCTGTACGGGGCACGGGTGCGCGGCCGGCCTCCCGCACCAGGTCCTCCGGGTGGTCGCGCACCCGCCTCACACTCGCCGGAGCCACCCCGGCCACCCCGGCCACCCCCAGGATCCGCTCGAACTCCCGCCCGCCGTAGCCGAGTTCCTCCCGGACGGCGTCCGCCGGAATGCCGCTCAGTTCCAGGTCGGCCCGCCCGCTACGCCGCCCCACCGGCCTCCTCGGCCCGCTCGGCCGCCTCCTGCGCGGCCATCACCTCGTCGCCGTGCTCGAAGGCCCACGCGCCGAAGGCGTCGATGGCGGGCAGCAGGGTGCGGCCCAGCGCGGTGAGCCCGTAGGCCACGCCCGGACGGCCGGGGCCCGGCGGGCGGCGGTCGACCAGGCCGTTGTACTGGAGGCGGCGCAGCGTCTCGGTGAGCACCTTGGAGCTGATCCCACCGATCCGCCCGCGCAGTTCGACGGGCCGGAACGGGCCCTCGCGCAGCGACCAGAGCACGACGGCGTTCCAGGTGTTGGAGAGCAGGTCGAAGGCGAGGCGGGCCCGGCAGTCGGCGAGCAGCGGATCGGCGTTCACGTACCGAATGGTGCCCGACGGCCTCCCTAGGCTCGCACCCGAGGCCCTCACCCTCACGAAGTCACCACCAACAGGCTTGGAACGAACGGGAGTCAGTCGATGCGGATCGGCATTCTGGGCACGGGCAACATGGCGGACGCACTGGGCACCCACTGGGCCCGGGCCGGGCACCGCCTCACCGTTGGCGGCCGCGACCTGGCGGCGGCCCGCCGCGCGGCCGACCGGATCGGCGGCGGGGCCCGGGCCGGCGACCTGCGCGCGGCGGTGGCGGACGCCGAAGTCGTGCTGGTGGCCCTGCCGTTCGGCCCGAGCACGGAGGTCGTCCGCACGCTCGCCGGACCGCTCGCGGGCCGGACCCTGATCGACTGCACCAACCCGGTGGGCCCGGGCTTCCGCTTGCTGACCGGCCACGGCCCGTCCGCCGCCGAGCAGTTGGCCGCCGCCGCGCCGGAGGCCCGGGTGGTGAAGGCGTTCAACCTGTGCCACCAGGACGTCTGGCGGATGCACCCGCCGGTCTTCGACGGCCGCCCCCTCGCCGTTCCGCTGTGCGGCGACGACCCCGTGGCCCTGGCCCGGGTCTCCACCCTGGTCGCCGACCTGGGCTGCACCCCGGCCCCGGCAGGCCCCCTCGCCCGGGCCGCCCTGCTGGAGGCCACCGCCGCCCTCTTCATCGGCCTGTGGGTCGACACGGGCGCGGACGTCCAGGCGATCGCGCCCCCGCTCACCCACGCCTTCGGACCCGCCCCGTCCGCCGCCTGACCCGCCACGGCCCCGGCCGCCGACCGAACCCGCCCGCGTCAACCGCCCGTCCCCGCGCCCGCCCCGTCCCCGTCCCCACACCCAACTCCGCGCCCAACTCCGCCCAGGCCCCGACCGGCGCCCCGTCCGTCCCACCAACCCCGCCCGTCCCATCCGGCCCGTCCGGGGTGATGACGTGCAGTGCGACGTGGTCCGCACCGGCCGCCCAGTGGGCGCGGACCCGGGCCGCGAGCGTCCCGGCGTCGCCGTGGGCCACCAGGGCGTCGACGGTCCCCGGGCCCGGCGGGTCGAGTTCGCGGTGGCCGGACCGGCGGAGCAGTTCGCGCCGGTTGGGCATCGCGGCGGCGGCCAGTTGGGCGGCCGCCGCTCCGGTGGCCGCCCGGTCCGGGCCCAGCACGCACAGTTGGACGACGGCCAACAGCCGTTCGGGGCCGAGGAGTCGGCGTGCTTCGCGGGTGTGCTCGACCGGCAGGCCGAACACCAGCGCGCCGTCGGCGCCGTGGGCGGCCGTCTCCAGTACGTCCCGCTCCAGCGCCGACACCAGCCGCGGCACGCGCGTCCCCGGGCTGCCGGGCGGTCCGAACGGCGCCGCGTCCAGGGCCGCCAGGTAGGCCCGGAGCGTCTCGGCGGCGGGGCGATGGGTGTGGCCGCGCACGTCCCGGGCCAGGCTGGGGTGGCTCTCCCAGAGCGTGGTCAGGAAGCGCCCGGGGAAGGCTTCGTCGAGCGTCCGGGCCCCGGCCGCCGTCGTCACCGCGTCGCGGGCGTAGACGTCGGCCATCCCGCAGGCGACGGTGATCCGCCCGCTCGCGGCCAGCAGCAGCGCGGCCTGCGCCATCGCCTCCCGCCCGTGGGCTTCCCCGAACCACAGGGTGCCGTAGCCCCGCCGTTCGGCCGCGGCGGCCGCCCGGCGCAGCTCCGCGACCGGCCACCCGTCCGCACCGCCCGCCCAGACCCCGACCCGCCCGAGCGGCGGCAGCCCCGTCGGCCCCGTCCGCCCCGGCTCCCCCGCCGCATCCGTCCGGCTCACGGCATCCCCCTGTCCGGCACGTGTGCACGTGCCGCGCGCTCGGCCCTCCGGCAGCCCACCCGCACCAACCGGGGTGGGCCCCCATTTGACGGACGCTACGATATGGAGGACCACCCCGGTTGACAAGCCGTCAGGAGTTCCGGTGCCCCAGAACCGTCCCGCCACCCCGCCGCTCCCGCCGTCCCGGCCGATGCGCGCGGATGCCCGCCGCAACTACGAGCGGATCGTGGCGATCGCGGAGCTCCTGGTGGCCGAACAGGGCGCGGAGGTCTCCCTGGAGGAGGTGGCCCGGGTCGCCGGGGTCGGCTCGGCGACGCTGCACCGGCACTTCCCGTCCCGGCAGTCCCTGCTGGAAGCGGTCTTCCGGCAGCGGGTCGCGGCACTGTGCGCGCAGGCCGACGAACTCGCCGCCACCCGGCCCCCCGCCGCCGCGCTCACCGACTGGCTGCACGCCCTCGGCACCCACGCGGTGACCAACCGCGGCCTCGGCGCCTCCCTGCTGCGCGGCGCCCGGACGGACCCGGCCGCCGACCCGGAGTTCGGCGCCACCTGCCACGCACTGATCACCGCCACCGGCCACCGCCTCCTCGCCCGCGCCACCTCGGCCGGCGCCGTCCGCCCGGACCTGACGATCGCCCCGCTCCTCACCCTGGTCAGTGCCATCGCCACCGCCACCGAGAACGACCCGGACGGCCCCGCCGCGACCCGCCGCCTGATCAGCCTCGCACTGACCGGCATCCACCCCGCCCCGCTGCCCCCCGCCACCTCACCGCACCCCGCCACCTCACCGCATCCAGCCCGCTGACCGCGCCCGCCGTCTCCGCCCCGGCCGTCACAGGGCGCGCAGCAGGTGGTCCGCCGGGGCGTAGTCGATCTTCCAGTCGGTGTAGACCCCGGTCGCGCCGTCCCGGTGGCAGCGCAGCCCCACCGTCACCCAGCGGACCGCCCCGTCGACCGTCAGCGTGAAGGCCACCGCCGCCTCGAACTCGTCGCCGCCGCAAGGGCATTCGGCCACCCCGGGGTCGGCCTCCTGCCAGACCTCGGCACTGTCCGCGAGGAAGGCCCGCCCCTCGCAGCGCACGCACTCCCGTCCGGCGCAGCCCTCGGTGTCGTCCACCCAGACGGTGAACACCCGCCCGCCGCACTCCTCGCACACGCACCCGCCCAGCACCGCCGGGGCATCCCCGACGGCCTCCCGCAGGCACCCCGCCAACTCCGCGGAGACGTCCCCGCCCACACCCGTCCGCTGCTGCCGTTCCGCGCCCATGTCCCCATCCTGGCAAAGCCGTCCGACATCCCCCCGGCCCCGGTCACGCCCTGCGGCGGGCCACCAGTTCGCGGGCGGCGTCCGCGCAGTGCGGGAAGTCGAAGGCGAACCCGGCCCCCAGCAGTCGCCCCGGCACCACCCGGCGGCTCTTCAGCAGCAGTTCGGTGTCCGTCCGGAGCGCGAACGCGCCGAGCTCCGCCGTCCAGCGAGTGGCGGACAGGCCCAACGGCATGCCGTTCGCGCGCCGCACCTCCCGCATCAGCTCCCGGTGCGGCAACGGTTTCGGGGCCGCCAGGTCGACCGGACCGGCCGACTCCTCCCGCTCGGCCAGGAAGCGCACCGCCCGGACGAAGTCGGGCTCGTGGATCCAGGACACGTACTGCCGCCCGCCCGCCCGCGACCGGCCCACCCAGACCGAGCCGGGCCAGGCCAGCACGTCGAAGACCCCGCACCGGTCCGGGCCGAGGACCATCGCGCTGCGCAGCGCCACCTTCCGGGTGGCGGGCGTCGCGGCCGCCTCCTGCGCGGCCTCCCGGTTCCGGGCGATCCGGACGCTGTACTCCCAGTAGTCGGGGACGTCCGGTTCGCTGCCGCCGACCAGGCCGGTCGCCTCGCCGTTCGGGGCGTCGAAGCGGTGCGCGTACACCGTCGCCGTGCTCATCTGCAGCCAGACCCGGGGCGGACCCGCCGCGGCGGCGATCGCCTCGCCGACCACCCGGGCCGAGTCGACCCGGGAGTCCATCATCTGCCGGAGGTTCTCCGACGTGCAGCGGCAACCGACCGTCCGCCCATCCTGTCCGCCCCGTCTGCTATCCCTGTGCCGGTGAACACCGAACAGCCGGACCCGGCCGAACTCGCCGCCCTCCGCCGCACCTTCGCCGACCTCGACGGCGTCGCCGACCCCCTCGGCTGGCCCGCCGTGCACGCCTTCGAGGCCCGGCACGGCGTGGTACTGCCCGAGCCCTACCGCACCTTCGTCGCCGAGATCGCCGATGGCTCCCGCAGCGGCCCGCCCGACTACGGCCTGATCGGACTCGCCGCCCTCCCCTCCGACTGGGGCGCGGGCCGCCCCGCCCGCGATCTCTCCCGCCCCTTCCCGCTCACCGCCGCCTGGAACTGGGAGAGCGACGAGGAGACCCCCGAGGAAGAACTCGACACCCTGGTCGAACAGGTCTGCAATGACGGCTCGATCGTCCTCGGCACCGACGGCTGCGGCATGTACTGGCACCTAATCGTCACCGGCCCCCACCGCGGCCACATCTGGTTCGTCGCCGACGTCGGCGCCACCCCCTTCGGCACCGATTTCGGCCACACCACCGCCCCCACCGGCTTCACCGCCTGGGTCACCCACTGGCACACCGGCCACCCCTGGTTCGACGCGGACGCATGACACCCCCTGCCGCGAACACGGCCACCTCAGCGGCAGAGCCCACCCCCTTCCCACCCAGCACCGACAACAAAGCCCCCGACTGCGAGCATGGCCTCATCGGCAACCGGGCCCCTCTCGCCCCCGCCCCCCACCCGACGCCGACAACAAGGCCCCTCC
>NZ_JOGH01000097.1:0-40482 GCF_000721345.1 Kitasatospora sp. NRRL B-11411
GCCGACCGCCGCCCCGCACTTGCCCGCACCGGCCCCGCCCCCGCACCCGTTCCCGGTCCGTCCTCTCCCGGTCCGCGCCCGGCGCACGCCCGCCGCCGCCCGCCGCCGGAAAACCGCTGGCGCCCCGGCCGCCCCCGGCGCCACCCTGCGGGGCATGGACGTCCGCCTGGAACCCTGGTCCGAATCCCACCTCGCCCTGCTGCGCCGGATCAACACCCCGCTGATGCGCCGGCACGTCGGCGGCCCGGAGAGCGAGGAGCAGCTGCTGCTGCGCCACCGCCGCTACCTCGAACTCCCGGCCCTGGGCGGCACGATGTACGCGGTGCTGGCCGACGGCGAGCAGGCCGGGTCGATCGCCCACCACCGGCGCGAGTGGCGGGGCGCCGAGGTGCACGAGAGCGGCTGGAACGTGCTGCCCGGCTTCCAGGGCCGCGGCGTCGCGCTCGCGGCCGGCCGCGCGATGCTCACCGCGCTGCGCGCGCTGGTCGCCGCCGACCCGTCCGCCCCGGGCGTGCTGCACGCCTTCCCGGCCGTCGACAACGCCCCGTCCAACGCGCTCTGCGCCCGGCTGGGCTTCACCGGCGCGGGCCCGTGCGCCTTCGAGTACCCGCAGGGCTCGGGCCGCTTCCTGCACAGCAACGACTGGCGCCTGGCCCTGCGCTGAGACCCCACCGGAACGCCGGGCGGCCCCGCCGGGAACCGCCCGACGGGGCCGTCAAGGGCCCGCAGACGCCCTCAGCCGACGAACACCGCCACCGGCTTGGCCTTCCCGCCGACCTCCTCGATCAGCGCCAGGAACCGCCCGTCCGGGTCGAAGACCGCGACCGGCCCGTCCGCGCCCAGCCCGGGCGCGTCCAGCCGCATGCCGTTGGAGAGCAGCCGGGCCTGTTCGGCGTCCACGTCCCAGCGCGGGAAGGCGGCGGCCGCGGCCTCGGCGATCGGCAGCACCTCCAGCTTCTCCTCCAACTGCTCCAGGGTGTGCGCCGATTCGACCCCGTACGGCCCGACCCTGGTGCGCCGCAGCGCGGTCAGGTGCCCGCCGACGCCGAGCGCGGCGCCCAGGTCGCGGGCCAGCGCCCGGATGTACGTCCCGGAGGAGCACTCGACGGTGACGTCGAGGTCGAGCACCGGCGTGCCGTCCTCGGTGACGGCCGGGCGCACCTCGTGCACCGTGAACGAGTGCACCGTGGTGGGCCGGGCGGCGAGCTCGAAGTCCTCGCCCTCGCGGACCCGCGCGTACGAGCGCTTCCCGTCGATCTTGATCGCGCTGACCTTCGACGGCACCTGCATGATCTCGCCGGTCAGTTCGGCGATTCCGGCGTCGATCGCCTCCCGCGCCACGCCGTCGGCGGGGACGGAGGCGGTGACCTCGCCCTCCCGGTCGTCGGTGACCGTGGTCTGCCCGAGCCGGATCGTCGCCTCGTAGGTCTTGGCGGTGAGCATCAGGTGCCCGAGCAGCCGGGTGGCCCGCTCGACGCCGATCACCAGGACGCCGGTGGCCATCGGGTCGAGGGTGCCCGCGTGCCCGACCTTGCGGGTCCCGGCCAGCCACCGCAGCTTGGCGACCACGCCGTGCGAGGTGATGCCCTCCGGCTTGTCGACGATGACCAGCCCGTCGGGGCCCGTCCCTTTACGCTTCATCGCTCATCATCATTTCGAAGTCCCTCGCGCATCCCTGCGCGGCCGCTCGCCCGGCCCGACCGCCGAACCGCACGAGCCTAGCGCGCGCCCGGCCCCTCGGAGTCCGCCCCCGACGCCGCGGCCACCTCGGCCAGCGCCGCCCGGAACCGCTCCACCACGGCCTCCACGGCCTCCCGGGCGCTGAACCCGGCCGCGTACACGTGCCCGCCGCCGCCGAGCCGGGCGCACACCGCCGCGACGTCGACCGCGCCGCGGGAGCGGCAGGAGCCGCGCAGCGTGCCGTCCGGGTCCTGCTTGAGCACCAGCGCGACGTCCGCCTCGGCGGGCTTGCGCAGCACGTCGATCAGGCCCTCGATCTCCTCCACCGTGACGCCGAACAGCGCCAGGTCCTGGTACGGCACCCAGGTCCACACCAGCCCATGCCCACCGGCCTCCTCGGGCTCGAACGCGGCCCGCTCCAGCGCCCCGGCGAGCACCTTGAGGTACCCGAAGGAGGTGGTGTCCCACAGCTGCCGGGAGATCAGGTCCTGCCGGATCCCGGTGGCCAGCATCCGCCCGGCCATCTCGTGGGTGGCGGGCGTGGTGGCCCGGTACTTGAACGAGCCGGTGTCGGTGGCGATGCCGGTGTACAGGCAGGCCGCGATCGACTGGTCGAGCGGCACCCGCAGCCGCCGCAGCAGCTCGTCCACCAGGACGGCGGTGGCGGGCGCGGCCGGGTCGATCAGCCGGACGGTGCCGAAGCCGGGGTTGGAGGCGTGGTGGTCGAACACCACCAGCGCGTCCGCCGCGAAGGCGTTGGCGCGCAGCAGGCCGAGCCGCTCCTCGGAGGCGGCGTCGAAGGCCAGCACCAGCGCGGGCGCGGCGGGCACCGCGGCGGCGGGGACGATCAGCTCCTGCCCGGGCAGGAAGGACAGCGACTCCGGGATGACCTGCGGGTCGTCGCCGAACGACACCCGCACCCGCTTGCCCAGGCCGCGCAGCGCCAGCCCGGCGGCCAGCGCCGAACCGAGCGCGTCGCCGTCCGGGCAGATGTGGCAGACCAGGTCGATCTCGTCGCTGCCCGCGATCAGTTCGAGGGCGCGCCGCCACTCCTCCTCGAACCGGCCCGCGCCACCCGCCGCGTCCGCCTCCGCCCCGGATTCGGACGATGACGCGCTGCGAGGGCCCGGAAGCACCGCGAGGGCGGTCTCCACCTCGACGGTGGAGACCGCCCTCGCGGCACCGGACTCGGCCGGCTCCCCGGCCACGGTCACTCGTCCTCGTCGTCGTCGCGGGACGACTTGTACGGGTCGGCGTCGCCGGCGAACGCGGCCCCGGCGGCGGCGGTGCGGACGGCGGCGTCGGAGAGCCGGGCCTTGTCCAGCAGGTCGTCGATGTTCCGGGCGTTGTCCGGCAGCGCGTCGGCGACGAAGGTCAGGGTCGGCGTGAACCGCACCCCGGTCTGCTTGCCGACCTCGGAGCGCAGGACGCCCTTGGCGCTCTCCAGCGCGGCCGCGCTGGACTCGCGCTCGGCCTCGTCACCGTAGACGGTGTAGAAGACGGTGGCCTCGCGCAGGTCCCCGGTGACCCGGGCGTCGGTGATGGTGACGTACCCCAGGCGCGGGTCCTTGATCCGGCGCTGCAGGGTCTCCGCCACGACCACCTGGATGCGGTCGGCGAGCTTGCGCGCCCTAGCGGTGTCGGTCACGTTGCCTCCTCGTGCAGTAGGCGCGTACCCCGGGTCATGACCTCGCCCGGTGGGGCCCTCTCCCCAACGTACCCGCCCGCGCCCAGCCTTGTGGGCGCTCTCGGTCCTGTGCGGGTGTGACGGTGGTGACGCCCGCAGGTCATTCGTCGTCGTCGTGGTGGTACCGCCTCCGGGCGGAGAGCAGCATCACCTCGGGGCGGCCGGCGACGAGCCGCTCACAGCTGTCCAGGATCTCGTTGACGTACCCGGCCTCGCCGGACACCACCGCACAGCCGATCTCGGCCCTGCGGTGCAGATCCTGGTTCCCTACCTCTGCGGCGCACACGCTGTACTTGCGCTGCAGTTCGGCCACGATGGGCCGCACGATCGACCGCTTCTCCTTGAGCGAGTGCACGTCGCCGAGGAGCAGGTCGAAGGTGAGTGTTCCTACGAACATGTGGGACAGGCCTGAGCCGGCCTGGGAGCCTCGATGGAGTTCCGACAGGCCAGACCCTAACAAGCGCGGCCGGGGCCGGTCGACGGGATAAACACCCGCCGACCGGCCCCGGTTCAGCACCTGCTACGAGCGCGGCTTCTCGCGCATCTCGTAGGTCTCGATGACATCCTCGATCTTGATGTCGTTGAACGAGCCCAGGGTGACACCGGCCTCGAAGCCCTCGCGGACCTCGGTCGCGTCGTCCTTGAAGCGGCGCAGGCCCTCGATGTTGAGGTTCTCCGCCACGACCTTGCCGTCGCGCAGCAGGCGCGCCTTGGTGTTGCGGCGGATGATGCCCTCGCGGACGAGGACACCGGCGATGTTGCCGAACTTGGAGGAGCGGAACACCTCGCGGATCTCCGCGGAGCCGAGGCGCACCTCCTCGTACTCGGGCTTGAGCAGGCCCTTGAGCGCGGCCTCGATCTCCTCGATCGCCTGGTAGATGACCGAGTAGTACCGGATGTCGACGCCCTCGCGCTCGGCCGCGGTACGGGCACGCCCCTCGGCGCGCACGTTGAAGCCGATGATGATGGCGTCCGAGCCCATCGCCAGGTCCACGTCGGACTCGGTGATGGCACCCACACCGCGGTGCAGGACCCGCAGCTCGACCTCTTCGCCCACGTCCAGCTTGACGAGCGCGTCCTCGAGGGCTTCGACGGAACCGGAGACGTCACCCTTGATGATGAGGTTGAGCTTCTCGATGTTGCCGGCGGCCAGCGCGGCCTCGAAGCCCTCCAGCGAGACGCGGACGCGGCGCTGGGCCATCGAGGCGTTGCGGTCGCGGGCGGCGCGCTTCTCGGCGATCTGGCGGGCGGTGCGGTCCTCGTCGACGACGATGAAGCTGTCGCCGGCGCGGGGCACCGAGGTCAGACCGAGCAGCAGCACCGGACGGGACGGGCCGGCCTCGGAGAGGCTGTTGCCGTTCTCGTCCAGCATCGCGCGGACGCGGCCGTAGGAGTCGCCGACCACGATCGAGTCGCCGACCCGCAGGGTGCCGCGCTGGACGAGCAGCGTCGCCATGGCGCCGCGGCCCTTGTCCAGGTGGGCTTCGATCGCGATGCCCTGGGCGTCCTGCTCCGGGTTGGCGCGCAGGTCGAGGGAGGCGTCCGCGGTCAGGACCACGGCCTCCAGCAGCTCCTCGATGTTGAGGCCCTGGCGGGCGGAGATGTCGACGAACATGGTGTCGCCGCCGTACTCCTCGGCCACCAGGCCGAACTCGGTGAGCTGGCCGCGGACCTTGGTCGGGTCCGCGCCCTCGACGTCGATCTTGTTGACCGCGACCACGATCGGCACGCCGGCGGCCTTGGCGTGGTTCAACGCCTCGACCGTCTGCGGCATGACGCCGTCGTTGGCCGCGACCACCAGGATCGCGATGTCGGTGGACTTGGCACCGCGGGCACGCATGGCGGAGAACGCCTCGTGACCCGGGGTGTCGAGGAAGGTGATCGGGCGCTCTTCGCCGTTCACCTCGGTGACCACCTGGTACGCACCGATGTGCTGGGTGATGCCGCCGGCCTCGCCCGCGACCACGTTGGTCTTGCGGATCGCGTCGAGCAGGCGGGTCTTGCCGTGGTCGACGTGACCCATGACGGTGACCACCGGCGGACGCGGCGCGAGCATCTCCTCGTCGCCCTCGTCGGCACCGAAGTCGATGTCGAAGGACTCGAGCAGCTCGCGGTCCTCGTCGTCCCGGCTGACGATCTCCAGCACGAAGCCCATCTCCTGGGCCAGCATCTCGAGCGTCGCGTCGGAGACCGACTGGGTCGCGGTGACCATCTCACCGAGGTTGAACATCACCGAGACGAGCGCCGCCGGGTTGGCGTTGATCTTCTCCGCGAAGTCCGTCAGCGAAGCGCCGCGCGAGAGGCGAACGGTCGCGCCGTTGCCGCGCGGCAGCATCACGCCGCCGACGGACGGGGCCTGCATGGCCTCGTACTCCTGGCGCTTCGCCCGCTTCGACTTCCGGCCACGGGCCGGACGGCCGCCGGGGCCGCGACCGAACGCGCCCTGCGTGCCACCACGGGCACCCGGGCCACCGGGACGACCGCCGAAGCCGCCGGGACGGGCACCGCCGCCGCCGAAGCCACCGCCGCCACCGGCGCCGCCACCCGGGCGGGGGCCGCCGAAGCCGCCACCGGCCGGACGCGAGCCCGGACCGGCCGGACGGCCCTGGAAGCCGGGACGGGCACCGCCCGGAGCACCCGGACGCGCACCGGGGCCACCCGGACGCGCACCGGCACCCGGACCCGGGCGCGGGCCCGGACGCTGCGGCATCATGCCGGGGTTCGGACGGGGCATCCCGGACGGGCTCGGCGCACCGGGCCGCGGAGCGGCCGGACGCGGCATGCCGTCGGGACGGGGCGCACCGGCACCCGGACCGCCGGGACGCGGGGCGCCACCGGGACGGGGACCGCGCTCACCGGACGGCGCACCGCCCGGACGCGGGGCACCGGCACCCGGAGCACCGGCGGGACGGGGCCCGCGCTCGCCACCGGGACGGGGGCCGCGCTCGCCACCCGGCGCACCGGCCGGACGGGGACCGCGCTCGCCACCGGGGCGGGCACCGCGCTCACCGGACGGCGCACCGCCCGGACGCGGGGCCGACGGACGGGCCATGCCCGACGCGCCGCCCGAGGTGAAGGGGTTGTTGCCCGGACGCGGGCCGGCCGGACGCGGGCCCGGACGGGCCGCGGGGTTGGCCGGGGCCGGCCGCGGGGCGGCCGGACGCGCCGGAGCCTCGCCGGCCGGGGCCGGGGAGGAGAACTCCGCCGCCGGCGCCGGAGCGGCCGGGGCGGGCGCCGCCGGGCGCGGACCCGGGGTCGGGGCCTGGCCGGCCGGCTTCGGCGCGGTCGGGCCCGCCGCGGGCGCGGGGGTGGCGGGGGTGGGACGGGGGCCCGGCGTCACGGTGGGACGCGGGCCGGGGGTGGGGGCACCCGGCTTGGGTGCGGCCGAACCGGCGCCGCCGGTCGGCTGGGGCGCCGCGGGCTTCCGCGGGCCAGGCTTCGCGGAGGACGCGCCGCCGGACGGCGGGGTCGCTCCCAAAGCGTCAGTCAGCTTGCGCACGACCGGCGCCTCGATCGTCGAGGACGCCGAACGCACGAACTCGCCCAGCTCGGTGAGCTTGGCCATGACGGCCTTGCTCTCCAAGCCAAGCTCCTTGGCGAGTTCGTATACCCGGACCTTAGCCACTTCGCTCCTGTCTATGCGTCCGGGGTATTCGTCCGCCGGACTGCTGTTACTTCATGGGCGTACTCATCGCGTACTCATCGAGTGCTCATCGCAATCTCGACCTACTTCCATCTCGCGAGGTACCTGACTGGGGCGCACGGCGGCGTACCACGTCGCCGTGCGCTGGTGCGTGTTGCCGGGCGCGGGGCCCGTCAGTGGGCCGACTGCCGATCGGCCGGACTTGCTTCCGCCCCGACGTGCTCCCGCAGGGCGCCGGGGTCGAGCGCGCCCTGGACCCTGAGGGCCCTGGGGAACGCCCGGCGGCGGACCGCGAGGTCGAGGCAGTTCGGGTCGGGGTGCAGATACGCGCCCCGGCCCGGCAGAGTGCCGCGGGGATCGGGGACGCATTCGCCCTCGCCCGCCACGACACGCAGCAGCTCGTGCTTGGCCGCGCGCTTGCGGCAGCCCACGCAGGTGCGTTCAGGGCATGCCCGGACATGCGTCCGGCCAGACACGTTCAAGTCTACCCCTCCGAAGGGACTCACCGCCGCCGAGTAGATCTCCGGAGGCACATGACAACGTTGCTAGCGGCCCTGGGATTCCTGAGCCGGGGCCTCGGTGTCCGGACGGATGTCGATCCGCCAGCCGGTCAGGCGGGCGGCCAGGCGGGCGTTCTGCCCCTCCTTGCCGATCGCCAGCGACAGCTGGTAGTCCGGCACGATCACCCGGGCGGAGCGCTGGGCCAGGTCGACGATCTCCACCTTCGTCACCCGCGCGGGCGACAGGGCGGCGGCGACCATCTCGGCCGGGTCCTCCGACCAGTCGACGATGTCGATCTTCTCGCCGTGCAGCTCGGCCATCACGCCGCGCACCCGCATGCCGTTCGGGCCGATGCAGGCGCCCTTGGCGTTCAGGCCCTGCCGGCGCGACCAGACCGCGATCTTGGTGCGGTGGCCGGCCTCGCGGGCGATCGCGGCGATCTCCACCGAGCCGTCCGCGATCTCCGGGACCTCCAGCGCGAACAGCCGCTTCACCAGGTTCGGGTGGGTGCGCGAGAGCGTCACCGACGGGCCGCGGACACCGCGCCGCACGCCCACCACGTAGCACTTCAGCCGGGTGCCGTGCCGGTAGTCCTCGCCCGGGACCTGCTCCTGCGGCGGCAGGATGGCCTCCAGCTTGCCGATGTCGACCAGCACGCTCTTCGGGTCGTTGCCCTGCTGGACGACACCGGTGACGATGTCGCCCTCCTTGCCCGCGTACTCGCCGAAGGTCTGGTCGTCCGCGGCGTCCCGCAGCCGCTGCAGGATGACCTGCTTGGCAGTGGACGCGGCGATCCGGCCGAAGCCCGACGGGGTGTCGTCGAACTCCTTCGGCTCGACGCCCTCGTCCAGCTCGGACGCGTCCTCCAGCGCCCAGACCGTCACGTGGCCGGTCTTGCGGTTCAGCTCCACCCGCGCCCGGCGGCGCGAGCCCTCGGTGCGGTGGTACGCGATGAGGAGCGCCGACTCGATCGACTCGACCAGCAGGTCGAACGGCACGCCCTTCTCGGTGACCAGCCCGCGCAGGGCACTCATGTCGATGTCCACGACTACGCCTCCTCTTCCTCTTCGTCCACGTCCGCGATGTCGGCGGCGGCGTCGAGCAGTTCCTCGTCCTTGCGGTTGAACTCGACCTGCACCCGGGCCCGCGCGATCTCCGCGAACTCCAGTCGGCGCTCCTTGGGGCGGCCGCGCCCCTTGACCGGCTGCACCTCGACCAGCGCGCCGTCCTCGTCGCTCTCCAGCACCCGCGCGGTCAGCTCCGCGCCGTCCACCAGCTTCACCGCCGCCAGCCGGCCGGTCGCCCGGCGCCAGTGCCGCGGCTCGCTCAGCGGGCGCTCGGCGCCGGGGGAGCCGACCTCCAGCAGGTACGGGGCCTCGCCCATCAGGTCGGAGGCGTCCAGCTGCTGGCTCACCAGCCGGGAGAACTCGGCGATCGCGTCGAGGTCGACGCCGCCGTCGGCGTCCACGTCGATCTGCACCTGGCGGCGGCTGCCGGCCTGGGTCACCTTGACCTCTTCGAGGTCGAGCCCGGCTTCGGCGGCCAGCGGCTCCAACAACGCGCGCAGCCGGTCGGTGGGGGTGGTGCTCATCCGGGTGACTCCTCGGCCGCGTCTGCTGTTGTCGAAGGTGCTAACTCACCGCGAAGCCTATCGGGTCAACCCCCGAACCACCGATTCCGACCCGGGCCGCCCGCACCCCCTGCGAGGAACCTCACAGCGGCCGGATACCGTCCAACCTCCGTACAGGGCGTGTGCGGCTCCGGTAAAGATTCTCCCGACGGGGAGCACCGCGCCCCCACCGAGCCCGCTGGAGCACCGATGCCCGCACCCACACGGCGGACCCTGCTGGCCCTCGGCGCGCTCACCGGGCTCCAACTGCTCTGCGGCTGCACCGACGACCACCCGGCCCCGCCGAAGCCCACCGCCGCCGACCCGGACCGCCCGCTGCGGCTGCGTCAACTGGCCGCCACCGACGCCCTGCTCGCCGACTACGACGCGGTCCTCGCCGCCGCCCCGGCCGACGCCGACCGGCTCGGCACCCTGCGCGAGGACGTCGCCCGGCACCGCGAGGCCCTCGCCGGCACGCTGCCCTCGCCGTCCGCCGCCGGGCCCTCCGCTTCCGGGTCCGCGTCCGCCTCCGGGTCCGGCTCCCCCACCGCGGGCCCGACCGCCCGGACGGCCGCCGAGCTGGCCGCCGCCGAGCAGCGGACCGCCGCGCTGCGCCTGGCCGACCTCGCCGCGGCCTCCCCCGAGCTGGCCCGGACCCTCGCCTCGGTCGCCGCCTCCGACGCGGCCCACGCGGCCGCCCTCGGCAACACCACCGCGCCCGCCCCTTCCCCCTCCCCTTCGGCCTCGGCCCCGGCCGGTGCGCTCCCCGCCGCCGACACCGCCGCCCTGCAGGCCGCGCTGGCCGCCGAGCACGCCGCCGTCTACGGCTACGGCGTGGTCGGCGCGTTCCTCCCCACCGGGCCCCAGCGCGAGGACGCCCGCTCCGGCTACAGCGCCCACCAGGCCCGCCGCGACGCCTGGCAGCGCCTGCTGGCCGCCGGCGGCGCCTCCCCCACCGCCGCCGCCCCCGGCTACCGGCTGCCCTTCGCGGTCAAGGACCCCGCCACCGCCGCCCAGTTGGCCGCCCACCTGGAGACCCAGCTCACCGCCGCCTACGCCGACCTCGCCGCCACCACCGCGCTGCGCGAGCAGGCCGCCGCCGCGCTGCGCGAGGCCGCCCTGCGCGCCGCCCACTGGGGCGCCGACCTGCCCGCCCTCCCGGGCCTGGCCGCGGCGTCCTGACCACCGGGGGCCCGTCGGCCCGGATAATCGATCACATGGCACAACCTGCGCGGTTCAGCGCCCCCCAGCGTCTCGTCGAGTCCGTCCGGGCGGAGGACACCCCGTCGGCGCGGGCCTGGCTGGCGCAGCTGCCCGCGCTGCTCGATGCCCGGCTGGCGGCCTGGGGGCTGGTGCCGGAGCGGATCGCGGAGCCGGGCGGGCGCAGCAGCCTGCTGGTGCACGCGCACCGGGCGGACGACCTGGCGCCGGTGGCCCTGAAGCTGGCGCGCCCGAGCGGCGAGGCCGCCGCCCTGCGGACGTGGGCCGGCCGGGGCGCGGTCCTGCTGCTGGACGAGGCCGACGGGGCCCTGCTGCTGGAGCGGCTGCACGGGGAGATCCCGCTGCGCTCGCTGGCCGAGCCGAAGGCGATGCTGGAGGCGACCAGCCTGCTGCACCGCCTGTGGGTCCCGGCCCCGGCCGGGCACGGCCTCCCGTCCCTGGCCGAGCACGCCCGGCAGCTCGCGGACCGGATCGCCGAACGGCGCTCGCTCCCGGGCGCCGCGGACGCCGGGCCGCTGGTGGACGAGGCCCTGGAGGCCGTGGCGCTGGCCGGGGACGGCGGCGGGTGGCTGCTGCACGGGCGGTTCCGGCACGGCCGGGTGCTGGCCGCCGACCGCGCCCCGTGGCTCGCGGTGGCCCCGCGCCCGGTGGTCGGCGACCGGGCGTACGACCTGGCCTCGCTGGTGCTGGACCGGCTGGACACCCTGGCCGCCTCCCCGGGCCCGCGCGGCGCGGCCCGGCGCCGGCTGGCCCGGCTGTCCGAGGCGGTGGAGCTCCCCGCCGACCGGGTCCGCGCCTGGACCCTGCTGCGGGCGGTGGACACCGCCCTGGGGTCGCTGGCCGCGGGCGGCACCGCGGCGGCCGAGCTCCATCTGGAGTTCGCCGCCTGGCTGTGAGGCCGGGGCGGTCGGCCGCCCGCGGCGGCAGGTAGTAACGTCCCGCTTCATGGAGCAGCTCACCGGGGTGACGATCGAGGCCATCGACCTGGCGGCGTGGGCGCCCGCCGTGCTGGAGGTCCAGGCCGTCGCGTTCGGGCTGGGGCCGCACGAGGTCGCGGTGCGGCTGCCGATCGTGGGGCGGCACGCGCTGCAGCCGGGGGTGGTGGCTCTGGGGGCGATGTCCCGGGGGCGGCTGGTGGGCTTCGGGTACGGGATGCCGAACCGGCGCGACCACTGGTGGTCGACGGTGATCGAGCCGTACCTGGCGGCGCGCGGCCACGAGGACTGGCTGGACGGGGTGTTCGCGGTGACGGAGCTGCACGTGCTGCCGGAGTTCCAGGGCCTCGGCGTGGGCACCCGGCTGATCCGCACGCTGTGCGGGCACTCGGGCCTGGACCGCTCGATCCTGTCGGCGATCGACGCGGAGACCCCGGCCCGCCGGCTGTACCGCTCGCTCGGCTACCGGGACCTGGCGCCCGCGGTGCGCTTCCCGAACACGGCCCGCCCGTACGCGGTGATGGGCGCCCACCTGCCGCTGCGCGACCCGGCCCGGCCCTGACGGACCGTCAGAACAGCACGCTCATGAACGCGCCGACCTCGCGGAAGCCGACCCGGCGGTAGGCGGCGCGGGCCCGGACGTTGAAGTCGTTGACGTACAGCGAGACGACCGGGGCGACCTCGGCGAGGGCGGTGTTGACGACGGCGGCCATGCCGGTCTCGGAGAGCCGCCTGCCGCGGTGCTCGGGGGCCACCCAGACGCCCTGGACCTGGCAGGCCCCGGCGGTGACGGCGCCGATCTCGGCCTTGAAGACGACCTTGCCGTCCTCGTCGAAGCGGGCGAACGACCGTCCGGTGGAGACCAGTTCGGCGACCCGGGCCTGGTAGAGCAGCCCGCCGTCGCCGGCCAGCGGGGAGATGCCGACCTCCTCGGTGAACATGGCCACGCAGGCGGGCATCAGCGCCTCGATCTCGGCCCGGCCGACCCGGCGCACCAGCGGGTCGGGCTCGACCTCGGTGACGGGCGTGGCGGTGGCCATCAGCGGCTGGTGGGCGCGGACGTCGCGGGCCGGGCCCCAGGAGCGCTCCAGCAGCGCCCAGAGCGTCGCGGTGGCCTCGGCCGGGCCGACGATGGAGGAGCAGCGGCGGCCCTGCCGGCGGGCGCGTTCGGCGAAGGCGCGGACGGCCTCGGGGCCGGCGTTGACCGGGACGAGGTTGGCGCCGGCGTAGCAGAGCGCGTCGAGCCGGCCGTCGGCGTCGTGCCAGCCCCACATCTCGCCGCCGAGCCGCCAGGGGTCGAGGCCGACGGCCTCCACCCGGGTGGCGACGAAGGCGTTGGCGACGGGGTCGCGGTGCAGGATCTCCAGCGCGTCGTCGAGGTCGGGGGCCTCCAGCACGCGGGTGGCGGCGAGCGCCCGGGCGACCTGGAACGGGCCGGGCAGCATCACACCTCGGTCGAGCACGGGGGCACCTCTCCGAACGGGCGGGGCCGCCCCTGTCAGGGCGGCCCCGCCGGGGGACTTCAGGCCGTCACTCGGCGGCCACGACGACGGGGGCGCCGGATTCGACGCCTTCCTCCTGCATCTGCTCGGCCAGCTTCATGGCCTCCTCGATCAGGGTCTCGACGATCTTCGACTCGGGCACGGTCTTGATCACCTCGCCCTTGACGAAGATCTGGCCCTTGCCGTTGCCGGAGGCGACGCCGAGGTCGGCCTCCCGGGCCTCGCCGGGACCGTTGACGACGCAGCCCATGACGGCGACCCGCAGCGGCACCTCCATGCCCTCCAGGCCGGCGGTGACCTCCTCGGCGAGCTTGTAGACGTCGACCTGGGCGCGGCCGCAGGACGGGCAGGAGACGATCTCCAGGCCGCGCTGGCGCAGGTTCAGCGACTCCAGGATCTGGATGCCGACCTTGATCTCCTCGGCCGGCGGGGCGGAGAGCGAGACCCGGATGGTGTCGCCGATGCCCTCGGCGAGCAGCGCGCCGAAGGCCACCGCGGACTTGATGGTGCCCTGGAAGGCGGGGCCGGCCTCGGTGACGCCGAGGTGCAGCGGGTAGTCGCAGGCGGCGGCGAGCTGCCGGTAGGCGTTGATCATCACGACCGGGTCGTTGTGCTTGACCGAGATCTTGATGTCGCGGAAGTCGTGCTCCTCGAACAGCGAGCACTCCCACAGCGCGGACTCGACCAGCGCCTCGGGGGTGGCCCGGCCGTACTTCTCCAGCAGCCGCTTGTCGAGCGAGCCGGCGTTGACGCCGATCCGGATCGGCACGCCGGCGTCCTTGGCGGCCTTGGCGATCTCGCCGACCTTGTCGTCGAACGCCTTGATGTTGCCGGGGTTGACGCGGACGGCGGCGCAGCCGGCGTCGATCGCGGCGAACACGTACTTCGGCTGGAAGTGGATGTCGGCGATCACCGGGATCTGCGACTTCTTCGCGATGATCGGCAGCGCGTCGGCGTCGTCCTGCGAGGGGACGGCGACCCGGACGATCTGGCAGCCCGAGGCGGTCAGCTGGGCGATCTGCTGCAGCGTCGCGTTGACGTCGGAGGTGAGCGTGGTGGTCATCGACTGCACCGAGACCGGCGCGTCGCCGCCGACCGGCACGTTGCCGACCATGATCTGACGCGAGTGGCGGCGCTGGGCCAGCGGCTTGAGCGGCAGGGAGGGGATACCGAGCGAGATCGCGGTCATGTGCGCAGTTTTTCCTCTGGAGAGGTCGGTGAGCCGGGGCGCGCCGCGGTGGCGGGGGCGCCCGGCGTCCAACGGTACGGCACGGCCGGGTGGCGGAGCACACCCGGCCGTGGGTGGCGCGCGCCTAGGCCCTGTCCGGCCGATCTTGCCGGGCGCGCGACTCCGGGCATCCCGCCTGGAAGCACCGGCCCAACACCCGAGTACATCCAGTACGAGGGCGTCGGGCCGGCACTCCCAGCCGGGCGCCAAGGGGGTACCTCCCAGCCCCCCTCGGGGCTGGGGGAGCCGCGCGCTGATCCAGCCGGGCCACGTCGAACGGGCCGGGGTCGGGGCGGCGCAGCAGCCTGGCGAAGCCGCGGCGCAGCGACTCCCACAGCGCGCCGGCGATGTGGCCGCCGTCCAGCGGCAGCAGCGGGAGCATGTTGAACAGGAAGAGCATCAGGTTGATGCCGGCCAGCAGCTGCACCGAGAAGGCGAGCCGCTGGGTGGCGGGCAGGTCCATCGAGAACACGTCACCGCCGAGCCGGGCGGCGCCGACCATGCCGATCGGGGAGTCGGCGTCGCGCGGGGTGCCGTCGACCACGGCGTGCCACAGGCCGGGGATCTTGCCGGGCAGCTGGGTGAGCGACTCGACGCTGTGCCGGGCCATCGACCCCATCTGGTCGGCGCTCTCGGCGAGCGTCATGTGGTGCACGCCGGTGGCGGGGGTGATGCCGAGGAAGCCCGCGGTGACGGTCTGCCCCTTGATCGGGTTGTTGTCCTTGTCGTACGCCTGCAGCGTGTTGGTCTTGATGTCGGCGCGCAGCGTCTGCTGCTCGCCGCCCCGGTGCCGGACCAGGACGTCGACCTGCTTGCCGGCGGAGTCCCGGATCAGGTTCTGCAGCTGCGGGTAGTCGTGGATCTGCACGCCGCCGAAGCTGAGCACCGTGTCACCGGCGCGCAGGCCCGCCAGGTTGGCCGGGGACTTCTCGGCGTCGGGCGTGCAGTCGTTGGTCTTGGCGCTGACCGGGACGACGCACTCGCTGACCTCCTGCACGGTCGGCACGGCCTGCTGCACGCCGATGCCCATGAACAGGGCGAGGAACAGGCCGAGCGACAGGACCAGGTTCATGCCCGGGCCGGCGAACATCACGATGACGCGCTTCCACGGCTTGCGGGTGTAGAACAGCCGGGTCTCGTCGCCGGGCTGCAGCTCCTCGTAGGAGGCGGCCCGGGCGTCCTCGATCATGCTCCGCCAGGGCGAGGAGGAGCGTTTCGTTATCCGGCCGTCCGCGCCGGGCGGGAACATCCCGATCATCCGGATGTAGCCGCCGAACGGGATCGCCTTGAGGCCGTACTCCGTCTCGCCGCGCTTGACCGACCAGATGGTCCGGCCGAAGCCGACCATGTACTGCGGCACCCGGATGCCGAACAGCTTCGCGGTGGACAGGTGGCCGAGCTCGTGCCAGGCGATCGAGAACAACAGCCCGACCACGAAGATCAGGACGCCCAGCACCCACATCAGCTTGTCCACCGCGTCGCCTCCGTCGTACCTAACCTGCCGCCAGTTCCCGGGCCCGGGTGCGGGCCCAGTGCTCAGCCTGGAGTACGTCCTCCACCGTGAGCGAAGTTCCCGCCGCCGGGGTGCCGTGTTCGGCGACCACCTTCGCCACAGTGTCCACGATTCCGGTGAAGGGCAGTGCGCCGTTCAGGAAAGCGTCCACACATTCCTCGTTGGCGGCGTTGAAGACCGCGGGGGCCGTCCCGCCGAGCGTACCCACCTCGCGGGCCAGCTCGACCGCAGGGAAGGCCGCGTCGTCCAGCGGGAAGAACTCCCAGGTCGCGGCCTTGGTCCAGTCGCAGCCGGGCGCGGCGTCGGGCACCCGGTCCGGCCAGCCGAGGCCCAGCGCGATCGGCATCCGCATGTCCGGCGGGCTGGCCTGGGCCAGCGTGGAGCCGTCCGTGAACTCCACCATCGAATGAACGACCGACTGCGGATGGACCACCACCTCGATCCGGTCGAAGGGCACGTCGTACAGCAGGTGCGCCTCGATCACCTCCAGGCCCTTGTTCACCAGGGTCGCCGAGTTGATCGTCACCACCGGGCCCATCGCCCAGGTCGGGTGGGCCAGCGCCTCGGCGGGGGTCACGCCCGCCAGCTGCTCGCGGGTGCGGTTGCGGAACGGGCCGCCGCTGGCCGTCACCACCAGCTTGCGGACCTCGGCCCGGGTGCCGCCGGCCAGCGCCTGGAACAGCGCGGCGTGCTCGGAGTCCACCGGCACGATCTGGCCCGGCCGAGCGACGGCCTTCACCAGCGGGCCGCCGACGATCAGCGACTCCTTGTTGGCCAGCACCAGCACCCGGCCGGCCCGCAGCGCGGCCAGCGTCGGCGCCAGGCCGATCGAGCCGGTGATGCCGTTGAGCACCGAGTGGCACTCCGTCGCGGCCAGTTCGGTCGCCGCGTCCGGGCCCGCCAGCACCTCGGGCAGCGCCGCGCCGCCCGCCCCCGCCGCCAGCGCGGCGCGCAGCGGCGCCTCGGCGGCCGGGTCGGCCACCGCCACGGTGCGCACGCCCAGCGCGAGCGCCTGCTCGGCGAGCAGCTCGACCCGGCCGCCGGCCGCGGACAGCGCCACCACCTTGAACCGGTCGGGGTTGCGGAGCACCACGTCGATGGCCTGGGTGCCGATCGACCCGGTCGAGCCCAGGATGACCAACTCCCGGGGGCCGTCCGGGTCCTGCACGGCCGGAGTGAAGCGCGACTGCGGATGGGCGAGCGAGTTCATGCCCCCATTGTGTCCTGCCCCGGCCCCCGCGACGGACGCCCCGCCCGCCGGCTGGGGGCAGCGGCGGGCGGGGCGTCCGGGAGCGCCGGGCGGCGGGCTCAGAGGTCCAGACCGGTCAGGACCAGCACCTTCTCGAAGGTGAAGTCGTCCATCGCGTAGCGCACGCCCTCGCGGCCCACGCCGGAGTCCTTCACGCCGCCGTACGGCATCTGGTCGGCCCGGTAGGACGGCGCGTCGCCGATCACCACGCCGCCGACCTCCAGCTCGCGGTGGGCCCGGAACGCGGTCTGCACGTCGTGCGTGAACACGCCGGCCTGCAGGCCGAACGCCGAGTCGTTGACTGCGGCGAACGCCTCCTCGGTGCCCTCGACCCGGTGCAGCGACAGCACCGGGCCGAACACCTCGGCGGTGGCCAGGATGGCGTCCGCGGGCAGCTCGGCCAGCACGGTCGGGGCGTAGGCCGCGCCGTCCCGGCTGCCGCCGGTGAGCACCTTGGCGCCCTTGGCGACCGCGTCCTCGACCCAGGACTCGACGCGCTTGGCGGCGTTCTCGTCCACCAGCGGGCCGACGTCGGTGGCCTCGTCGGACGGGTCGCCGGTGACCTGGGCCCGCACCTTGGCGACGACCTTCTCCACCAGGCGGTCGTAGACGCTCGCGTCGGCGATCACCCGCTGCACCGAGATGCAGGACTGGCCGCCCTGGTAGTTGGCGAACAGCGCGATCCGGCCGGCCGCCCAGTCGAGGTCCGCCTCGGAGCTCCAGTCGGCCAGCACCACGGCCGCGGCGTTGCCGCCGAGCTCCAGGGTGACGTGCTTGCGCGGCACCGAGTCCATGATCTGGTAGCCGACCTTGTCCGAGCCGGTGAACGAGATCACCGGCAGGCGCTCGTCCTGCACCAGGGCGGGCATCTTGGCGTTCTCCACCGGCAGCACGCTCCAGGAGCCGGCCGGCAGGTCGGTCTCGGCCAGGATCTCGCCCAGCACCAGGGCGGAGACGGGGGTGGCCGGGGCGGGCTTGAGGATGATCGGCGCGCCCACCGCGATCGCCGGGGCGACCTTGTGCGCCACCAGGTTCAGCGGGAAGTTGAACGGGGCGATGCCCAGCACCGCGCCGCGCGGGAAGCGCCGCACGATCGCGTACCGGCCGGTGCCGCCCGGGTCGGTGTCCAGCCGCATGGTCTCGCCGTTGGTCCGGCGGGCCTCCTCGGCGGCCCAGCGGAACACCGACACGGCCCGGCCGACCTCGCCGCGCGCCCACTTGATCGGCTTGCCGTTCTCGGCGGTGATCAGCCGGGCGATCTCCTCGGTGCGCTCGGCCAGCCGCTTGGCGACGTGGTCCAGTGCGGCCGCCCGCTGGTGCGCCGGGGTGGCGGCGAACACCGGCACCGCGGCGGCCGCGGCCGCCACGGCCTCCTCCACCTGCGCGTCGGTCGGCACGCTGACCTTCGCCACCAGGCTGCCGTCGTGCGGGTGGCGGACCTCGAACTCCGCCTCGCCGCTCGCCCGCCGCCCGGCCAGCCAGAACTCCTGAGTGGTGGTCACGGTCGCACCGGCCCCTTCCCTCGAAAGACTTGTCGCCTTCACGGTAGGGCGCGGCCCCGGGGTTTCCGATTGGACGGACGGGACGAAACCGGGGGCCCGATTAGGACGCTGCGGAGGACAGGACGGCCTACTCCTCGCCCGACCTGAGCGCCAGCCACAGCTCCATCCGGACGTCGGTGTCGTCCAGCGAGCGGCCCAGCAGCTCCTCGACCCGCCGCATCCGGTAGCGCAGCGTGTGCCGGTGCACGCCCAGGTCGGCCGCCGCCGCGTCCCACTGGCCGTGCCGGGAGAGCCAGGCGCGCAGCGAGGCGACCAGGTCGCCGCGGGCGGTGCGGTCGTGGTCGCGCAGCGGGCGCAGCAGGCCCTCGGCGAAGGCGGTGACCGCCTCCTCGCCAAGCAGCGGCAGCAGCGAGCCGGCGCCGACCTCCTCGTGGTCGACGGTGCGCCGGCCGCCGCGCTGGGCGACCGCCAGGGCCCGCTCGGCCTGGGCGTGCGCGGTGCCGGCCTCCTCCAGCGCGGCGGGGGCGGAGACGCCCAGCGCCAGGCCCTCGTGCTCCTCGACGGCGCCCAGGCAGGCCCGGTGCACCGAGCCGTTGTCCAGCGCGAGCACCGTCAGCCGGGGCCCGTGCGCGCCGTCCTCGCGGGACACCAGCAGCTTCTCGCCGACCTTGCCGCCGGCGTTCTCCGCCCGGTCGGCCAGCTCGCCGAGCGCCTCCGCGGCCTCCGGGCCGGGCCCGGCGGCCGCCACCAGCACCCGGACGGTGCCCTCGGGCAGGCCGCCGAACAGCCCGGCGGCGACCTGCCGGGCGGTGCCGACCTCGCCGGCCAGCACCATCCGCAGCAGCGCGGCGCCCATCTTCTCCTCGGCCTGCCGCAGCTCGCGCGAGCGCTCCAGGGTGAGGGTGAGCAGCGCGACGGCCGCGTTCAGCACGTACCGCTCGGTGGGGGTGATCCGGTCCTCGGTGCCGACCGCGAGGAAGCCGCGCGGACGGCGGTCGGCGCCCAGCGACTGGACCACCACGTAGTCCTCGTCGGCGGTGTCGATCGTCCCGGCCCGGCCCTGCAGGGCGGCGCTGGACGGGGCCGGGCGGCGGCGCAGCCGGTCCACCTCGGCGGCCAGCCGGCCGGCCCGGCGGGCGGCCCAGTCGGGGGCGACCGCGGACAGCGCGCCGGAGCCGTCGTACAGCGCGGCCCAGCCGCCGAGCCGGGCCGCCAGCCGGCGGACGATCGCGGTGGTGCCGTCCTTGCCGAGCGCGGCCCGGGTCAGCTCCTCCTGCGCCTCGAAGCTGGTGGTGACGGCCTCGTACTGCTCGGCGGCCAGCGCGGCCGAGACGGTCTTGGAGATGGCGATGAACGGCGTCGCCTCGGGCACCCGCAGCAGCGGCAGCCCGCGCTGGGCGGCCGCCTCCACCAGGGCCTGCGGCACCTCGCTGTGCGAGAGGCCGACGCCCAGCCCGAGGCCGACCACGCCCGCGTCGGCGAGCCGGTGCACGTAGGCCTGCAGCTTGGCGGCGGCCTTGCCCAGCTTGATGCCGGTGGTGAGGAGCAGCTCGCCGCCCTCGAGGAACGGGGTGGGATCGTCCAGCTCACTGGTGTGGACCCAGCGGACGGGGCGTTCCAGGTGGTCCGCGCCGGCCAGCACCGTCAGGTGGAGCGCGGAGGTGCGGACGACGGAGGCGAGAGTGGGGGGCATGGCACCTTCGGTGGTTCGACCTGGCTGCGCCGTTGCGACCGGGCGAGTGAGGGTTCTCCCCCCATTATGGACGCTCCGGACAACCCGGAGTGCCGAAATCCGCCGGTCCGTAGCTTCCGTGACCCAACGATGATCGCTCCGCGACCCTCCGCCGCCTCCCCGCTCAGTGCCGCAGGTCGACCAGCAGCGGCGGCACCTGCTCCCCCGTCACCGAGGTCAGCGAGATCACCGCGTGCCCCGACGGCAGCGCGTGCGCCAGGTCGGACGGCGACCAGCGGTGCCGCTCGACGTCCCGGGTGGTGATCGACTCGGTCTGCGCGGTGGTGCCGGACAGCGCCTTGCGCAGCAGCCGCCCGGCCCGGCGAACCGTTCCGCCGGAGGTGTCCGGGACGTGCGTGACCGCGGTCTCCCGCACCAGGTGGGTGCCCCACGCCTCGGAGAACAGCCGCCCGTCCCAGGGCGCGATGCCGGGAAACGCCATCCGGTTGCCGACCGCGCCGAACAGCGGGGCGCGCAGCGCCTCCGGCAGGTCGGACAGCGTGCGCAGCAGCAGCAGCACGCCCGCGTTGGCACCGCGCAGCCGCTGCACGCCGCGGATCGCCTGCGCGTCCACCGCCGCGGTGGCGTCGTCCAGCACCATCCCGGCGAACAGCTCGCGGTCGCGCCGGTCGGCGGCGGCCTGGGTGAACTGGCCCAGCAGCAGCCGCGACAGGATCCGGGCGGCCTCCGGGTGGCTGCGCTCGGGCAGCTTCACCCGCACCCGCAGCGGGTGCTCCAGCGCGCGCATCGCGAACGCCGGCTTGGCGTCCGGGCCGCCGGAGAACCCGGCCGCCAGCGCGGGCCGGTCCAGCAGCGCCAGCCGGTCGGCGAGCAGCGCGCCCGGGTCGTCGGCCCGGCCGTGCATCCGCTCGCGCTGCTGCAGGTCCGCCTCGAACTCCGGCCGCCGGCCCGACTTCTGCAGCCGCTCGCCGAGCTCCGCCCAACCCTCCGCGTCCCCCGCCAGCAGCGCCCGCAGCGCCCGCACCCCCGGGTAGCCGCCGTACGCCGCCCGGTACGGCCCGACCACCTGCTGCATCGCGGCCCGGGCGCTCTCCGCGCGCGGCGCCAGCTCGTCCGGCAGCAGCGCGTCCGCCAGCCGGGCGGCCGCCTCGTCCGAGTGCGGCGCCGCCCCGTACAGGTCCAGGCCGTACGGGGCGGCCGGGTCGCCGGGGGCGATCACCACGTCGTACCAGTCGTCCGGCCCGAGGTCCGCGTCGGACGCGCCGACCACCACCGCGCAGGCCGCGCCCGCCAGCGCCTGCAGGCACAGCGCCTCGGCGACCGGGCGGGCCAGCGCCGCGGTCTTGCCGGTGCCGGCCGGGCCGACCGCGAGCAGCGAGGTGCCCAGCACCCGCGGGTCCAGCGCGAAGCCGGCGTTCCGGTGCCCGACCGGGTTCTTCGGCACGTCCTGCGCCGTCCCCAGCCGCACCTGGCGCACCAGCAGGTCGTGCCGCGCCGCCCGCCCGCCCGGCAGGTCCCGCTGCTCCGACGGGTGCGCGCACGCCGCCGCGCCCCGGGCCGCCACCTGCGCCGCGAACTCCTGCCACGCGGCCGGGTCGCTCCCCACCGTCCGCCACGCCTGGTGCAGCCGCACGTAGTCCACGTCCCCGACCGCCTCCCCCTCCAGCCGGCGCACCACGTCCCCGGCCGGCCGCAGCTCGGCCCACACGTCGACGACGGGGGCCTGCTCGGGGGCGGGGGGCACCTCGGTGACGGTGCGGGAGAGCAGCGGGAGCAGGAATCGGCGGCCGACCTCGCGCCAGCGGCCCATGTGCCCGAAGACCCTGATCACCCCGGCGATGATCAGCAGGTTCACCGCGAGCGCGACCAGGATGGTCGGGATCTCCGACAGCGATCCGAGACCGAGCAGGCCGAGGCCGGACAGCGCGAACCCCCGCCCGTAGATGAACACCAGCCAGGCGGCCAGCAGGTTCAGCGCCGCCCGCAGCAGCAGCGGCCCCGCCGGGGTCCTGGCCTGTTCGGCGGCCTTCGGGTCGTGCGGGGTGTGGTGCTGGCGGTAGATGCCGGGGGCGGCTTCGGGGCGGGGGGCGGTGGCCCAGGTGGGGAGGTGGAAGGGGGTGCGGGGCGGGGGGAGATGGGGGTGGGTGTGCTGGGTTCTCGCGTCGTTCAGTTCCACTTCGGGCCCCTCCTACGTTGCCGGCGGTGCCATACCCGCATCGCCGTCCCACCGACACACCCGGGGGCCAATGTAGTGGAGTGCGCGGGCGCGCAGCCGATCTTCGGCCACTGGCCGTGCCGGACAATTCGGACGGCTCAGCAGTACCGAGTGGCGCATGCCGGTGCCGCGGGGCCGGTCGTAGCCTGCGGGTACCGCGTCAAGAATTTGGAGAAGACAGATGAGCGCTGCAACTCCGCTCCCGCAGGAGCGCCGCCTGGTCACCGCGATCCCCGGCCCGAAGTCGCAGGAGCTGCAGGCCCGCAAGCTCGGCGCGGTGCCGGCGGGCGTGGGCACCACGCTGCCGGTGTACGTGTCGCGGGCCGGCGGCGGCGTGCTGGAGGACGTGGACGGCAACAGCCTGATCGACTTCGGCTCGGGCATCGCCGTGACGAACGTGGGCAACAGCGCCGCGGCCGTGGTGGCGCGGGCGACCGAGCAGCTGGCCGCGTTCACGCACACCTGTTTCATGGTGACCCCGTACGAGGGCTACGTGGCGGTGGCGGAGCAGCTGAACGAGCTGACCCCGGGCGACCACGACAAGCGCACCGCGCTGTTCAACTCGGGTGCGGAGGCGGTGGAGAACGCGGTGAAGATCGCCCGCGCCTACACCAAGCGGACCGCCGTGGTGGTGTTCGACCACGGCTACCACGGCCGCACCAACCTGACCATGGGCCTGACGGCGAAGAACATGCCGTACAAGCAGGGCTTCGGCCCGTTCGCGCCGGAGATCTACCGGGTGCCGGTGGCGTACCCGTACCGCTGGCTGACGGGTGCGGAGAACTGCGCCGCCGAGGCCGCCGCGCAGGCGATCGACCTCATCAACAAGCAGATCGGCGCGGAGAACGTCGCGGCGATCATCATCGAGCCGATCCAGGGCGAGGGCGGCTTCATCGAGCCGGCCAAGGGCTTCCTGCCCGCGATCGTGGAGTTCGCGAAGGCGAACGGGATCGTGTTCGTGGCGGACGAGATCCAGACCGGCTTCTGCCGCACCGGCCAGTGGTTCGCGTGCGAGGACGAGGGCGTCGTCCCGGACCTGATCACCACCGCGAAGGGCATCGCCGGCGGTCTGCCGCTGGCGGCGGTGACCGGCCGGGCCGAGATCATGGACGCCGCGCACTCGGGCGGCCTGGGCGGCACCTACGGTGGCAACCCGGTGGCCTGCGCGGCCGCGCTGGGCGCGATCGAGACCATGAGGTCCGAGGACCTGAACGGCAAGGCGCAGCGGATCGGCGAGGTCATGCTGGGCCGGCTGCGGGCGATGCAGGAGAAGTTCGCCGACTCCGACCGGGTGCGCATCGGCGAGGTCCGCGGGCGCGGCGCGATGATCGCGGTGGAGCTGGTGAAGCCGGGCGGCAAGGAGCCGGACCCGGCGGCGACCGCGGCGATCGCCAAGGCCTGCCACGCGGAGGGCCTGGTGGTGCTGACCGCCGGCACCTACGGCAACGTGCTGCGCTTCCTGCCGCCGCTGGTGATCCCGGAGCACCTGCTGGCCGAGGGCCTGGACATCCTGGAGTCGGCCTTCGCGGGCGTCTGATTCCCGCCGGTTCCGGCCGGGAACCGCTGGTGGGCGGCGCGGGGGCGGGGCGGAGCGGGTTCCGCCCCGCCCCCGCGCGTCCGGCCGTCCGCCGGGCGGGTGGAGGTCGCGCCGCCGGTGGTGAAGATGCTGTGCACGATGGCCGGTCCGCCGTTCCCCGCCCCGGCTTTGACGTACTGTCATCACAGATGGACAGCGAACCGCACGCACTGCCCACAACTCCGTCCGCCGCCGAGGCGGACGCACCAGAACGATCGACCGGCCGTCCCGCCCACACCCCCCGGGCCGCACGGCGCGGCGATCACCTTGGCCGCCCCGGAGCTCTCCCCCCTGCTCCGGGGCGGCCGATTTTTGCTGTCCTGGCCATGTCACTCGCGGTGCTGCTGGCCGCGGTCTCCTGGCAGGTCGCGGTGGACGGGCCGCTGCTGGGGCTGGACACGGCGGTGCGCGACGGGGTGCGGGAGGCCCGCGGGGCGATCGGCTCGACGCTGCTGAACCACTTGGGCGTGGCGCTGTCCGACCTGGGCGGCGGGGCGGTGGCGGTCCCGGTGCTGCTGGGGTGCGCGGGCCTGGCGGCCTGGCTGGCCCGGCGCGGCGGACGGCCGCGCTGGTGGGTGCCGGTGCCGGTGGCGGCGGTGGCCGCGGTGCTGGTCCCGCTGCTGGTGGTGCCCGCGAAGATCTGGTTCGCCCGCCCGGGCCCGTACGGGGCGCCGCTGGCCGGGGACCAGTGGGGCTGGTACCCGTCGGGCCACACGGCGACCTCCTCGATCGCGTACGGGACGGCGGCGCTGCTGCTGGCCCGGGTGCTGCCGGTGGTGGCGGGGCGGCGGCTGGGCGCGGCGTGCGCGCTGGTCTGCCTGGGGGTGGGGGCGGGCCTGGTGTGGAGCGACTTCCACTGGCTGCTGGACGTGGTGGCGAGCTGGTGCCTGTCCGGCCTGCTGCTGCTCGGGCTGCGGCTGCTGCTGCCGCGCCTGCTGCCCGACCGGCCGGACCCCGTTTCCTGACGCTCCGTCAGCCTCCGTTTCGGTCCAGACCATTGACGCCCCTCCGGCCCGCGCGCACCCTGTTCCCCACCCTTCAGCACGCGATCGCCGGGAGGCGGATGTGCGTTCCCCAGTCATGCCCATGACGCGTTTCTCGGTGGCGGCCTCACTGCTGGCCCTGGCGGTGACGGCCCTGCCGGCCCAGGGCGCGACCGCGGCGGCGGCCGCGCCGGTGCAGGTGTACGGGGCCTGGCACTGCAGCGACGATGCCTGCACCTGGGCGAAGGTCCGCGACCCGGCCGCCTTCGACGCCGCCAACCACTGGCTGGTGGACCGCGGCGACGGCCGCCCCTCGGTGAACGTGGTGGTGCTGAGCTTCGTCAACCCGCTGCGGCTGCTGAACGGCACCACCGACGCCGGGAACGCCGCCGGGGTGCCGGTGGGCATGAACCAGCAGGTGGTGGACTACTTCACGGCGCACGGCGTCCGGGTGATGCTCTCCATCGGCGGCATCACCTACACCGGCGACTGGGACACCGCGCTGGCCCAGAACGGCACCCTGCTGGGCCAGAAGGCGGCGGCGCTGGCGAGCAGGCTGGGCGTGGGCATCGAGATCGACTACGAGAACAGCAGCAGCCCGAACCTGACCGGCCTGCAGGCGTTCGTGGACGCCTACCGGGCCGCCCACCCGTACGACGCCTCCGGCGCGGACCCGACCGCCCGGCTGACCATCGACGTGGCGGCCGGCGACCGCTGGCTGAGCGGCATCGACCAGTACGCCACCGCGCACTGGCTGACCACCGCGAACCCGGTGCTGGACTACGCCAACGCGATGGTGCCGAACAAGCAGCCGAACGCCTCGACGGCGATCGCCAACTGGCAGGAGCACCTGGACGGCAAGCCGACCTACAGCCCGGCGATCCCGCCGCTGGCCCCGGCAAAGTTCACCGGCAGCCTGTACATCGCGGAGGGCTCGCAGGTCCGCCCGGAGTGCACGAACTTCGCCTCCTCGGTGCAGCAGGCCACCGGCAGCTGGGTGCGCAGCGCCGCACCGAACGGGGCCGGGACCACGACCGGACTGCTGGGCTTCATGTTCTGGGCGGCCGAGAAGCCGTCCACCCGGGGCGTGACCACCGCGCCGCCGAACAGCTGCGAGGGCGGGGTCGGCGCGGGCGCCACCGCGTTCGACGTGCCGGTGCCGATGCCCCCGCTGCGGCAGGGCTGAGCGGCCCCGGGGCGGTCAGCCCTCCTCGCCGGTGAGGCGCTGGACGGTGCCGGCCGCGCCGCTCTCGCGCTGCCAGGCGACGACCAGCTCGTCGCGGGTGCCGAAGCGGACCAGGTGGCGGCCGACCACGTCCTCCAGCTGGTCGAGGTTCCCCTCGGCGCCCTCGACGGCGAGCAGCAGCGCGCCGTCCTCGGCGGTGAGCTCGGCCCGGCCGGCACCGAAGGCGAGCGAGCCGCGGCCGGTCTCCTCCGACCACTCGGCGGGGACCTTGCGGCCCATGTGGGCGGCGAGCTGCTTGGCGTAGCGGGCGGGGCGGTCGGTGGTGACGCGGGCGGTGGAGCGGGCCACGGCGGACTCCTCGAGTCGAAGGCACGGATGACTTAGGTTGCCCTAAGCTACTCGATTACTGAGCCAAGCTCAACATGTTATCGAGGCGAGATCGGTCACCCTCCGTACCGGCCGCGACCCGCCCGCTAACCTGTGCCCATGACCTCCCCCGGCCCCGCCGACACCGCCGCGGAACTCGCCGACGCGCTCACCCGGGCGATGAAGCGGATCCGGCGGCAGACCATGCAGCGGCTGGAGCCCTACGGCCTCACCCCCGCCCAGGGCCGGGCCCTGCGCACCCTCGCCCACGCGCCCGGCTGCGAGAGCGCCGAGACCATGCGGCTGAGCGAGCTCGCCGAGCGCCTGCACATCGCCCCGCGCTCCGCCACCACCGTGGTCGACGCCCTGGAGGAGGCCGGCCTGGTCGCCCGCACCCCCGACCCGGCCGACCGCCGCGCGGTGCGCCTGGTGCTCACCGAGGCCGGCCACGGCGCGCTGGAGCGGATCTCCCGGGTCCGGCACGAGGTCGCCCAGGAGTACTTCGGCCCCGTCAGCCCTGCCGAGCAGGACGCCCTGCTGCGGGCGCTGCGGCAGGCCGAACTCGCCTACGAAGCCGGGCCCACCCCGTAGCCGGCACCGCGCCCAGCCCGATCCCGGCGATCACCAGCACCGTCGCGACCCCCGCCGTCAGGCTGAACCGCTCGCCCAGCAGCAGCGCCGCCGAGGACATCCCGAACACCGGCACCAGCAGCGAGTACGGGGCGACCAGCGAGGCGTCGTAGCGGCGCAGCAGGTGACTCCAGGCGACGAACCCGAACAGCGTGGAGACCAGGCCGACGTACAGCACCGCGCCGACGCCCGACCAGGTGATCGACCGCAGCGCCGCCCAGTCCGCGTCCGGTCCCTCGACCAGCAGCGACAGGGCCAGCAGCGGCAGCGGCGGCACCGCGGAGACCCACACCATCCAGCGCAGCGCGTCCGGCGGGGCGGCCCGGCGGGTCAGCACGTTGGCCAGGCCCCAGGCCACCGCCGCGCCGATCACCAGCGCGAACGCCCCCGCCGGGCCGCCCGCGCCGCGGTCCACCGCGGCCAGCGCGATCCCGGCGAAGGCCACCGCCAGCCCGGCCACCCGCAGCCGGGCGGGCCGCTCGCCCAGCAGCCCGGCCGCGAACAGCGCGGTGAACCCGGCCTGCCCCTGCACCACCAGCGAGGACAGCCCGGCCGGCATCCCGGCGTGCATGCCGAGGAACAGCAGCCCGAACTTCACCACCCCGAGCGTCAGCCCGACCCCCAGCACCCACCGCCACGCCACCCGCGGCGAGCCGACCAGGAAGACCGCCGGCAGTGCCACCACGGCGAACCGCAGCGCGCAGAACAGCAGCGGCGGGAAGTCGTGCAGACCGACCTCGATCAGCACGAAGTTCAGCCCCCAGACGGCGGCGACCAGCACGGCCAGGGCGATGTGACGGGGGGTCATGGCGGAGGAGGGGGACATGCAGCGAGCATCTCCCGGGCCGACCGTTCAGCACCAGCGACGATTCCTCAACCCCACCGTTTAGCATCACTGCATGATGGATCTGGGACGCCTGCGCGCCCTGCACGCGGTCGCCGTGCACGGCTCGGTCGGCGGGGCCGCCACGGCCCTCGGCTTCACCCCCTCCGCGATCTCCCAGCAGATCGCCAAACTCGAGCGCGAGACCCGCACCGTCCTGCTCGAACGCCAGGGCCGCGGCATCCAACTGACCGACGCAGCACGCCAGTTGGCGGACACCGCGCAGCGCGTCCTGGCCCTGGTCGAGCAGGCCGAGGTGACACTGGAGGAGCAGCGCGGCCGGCCCGCCGGACGGCTGCTGGTGGCCGCCTTCCCCACCGCGGCCCGCGGCCTGCTGCCCGCCGTCCTCGCCGAGCTGCACGCCACCTGCCCCGAGCTGGACGTCCGGCTGCTGGAGAGCGACCCCTACCCGGCGGCCGAGCTGGTGGCCCGCGGCGAGGTCGACCTGGCGGTCGTGCAGGACTGGGCGACCGTCCCGCTCCCGGTGCAGGACGGCCTCGACCGGCTCGACCTCGGCACCGACCCGGTCGACCTGCTGCTGCCCGCCGGACACCCGCTGGCCGCGCTGGACGCCGTCCCGGTGACGGCGTTGCGCGGGCAGCGCTGGATCAGCGTGCCGCCCGGCAACATCTGCCACGACTGGCTGCTGCGCACCATGCGGGAGACCGGCGAGGAACCGGACGTCGCCCACCGGGTCGGCGAGTTCCAGACCCAACTCGCCCTGATCGCCGCCGGCCTGGGCCTCGGCCTGATCCCCCGCCTGGGCCGCGGCCCCCTCCCGCCCGGCATCGCCGCCCGCCCCGTCACCCCCGAACCCGTCCGCCGCGTCCACGCCCTCTGGCGCACCCAGACCTCCCGCCGCCCCGCCGTCACCGCCACCCTGACCGCCCTCCGCCACCACTGGGCCGCCCTGGAGAACACCTGAACCGCCCCGGTCCCTGCCCCTCCCCCGTGGCCAGGCCAGCCCCACCACCAGCCACATGAACCCCACCCCCAGCAGCGTGCACGCCAGCGTCCCCTTCGACGGGTGCGGGCTGTGGGCCTCGGGCAGGATGTCGGAGGTCGCCAGGTACATCAGGAAGCCGCCGAAGAAGCCCAGGTAGAGCCCGAGCAGCTGTTCCGGGATGGTGAACAGCAGCGTGATCCCGGCCCCGGTGACGGGCGCGAGCGCGTCGGCGAACAGCAGCGCGACGGCCCGCCGCCGGTTGTTCCCGTAGAGCCGGGTGAGGGTGTACGTGTTGAAGCCGTCCGCGAAGTCGTGCGCGACGACGGCGATGGCGACGACGGTGCCGACCGTCGTCCCGGCCTGGAACGCGGCGCCGATCGCGAAGCCGTCCATCATGCTGTGCAGGACCAGCGCGGAGGCGGCCGCGATCCCGACGCCCTGCTCGCGCCGCCGCTCCCCGTGCGCGTGGCCGTGCGCGTGGCCGTGGCTGTGCGCGGCGTACTCGCCCTCGTGGCCGCGGTGGATGGCGACGGCGCGTTCGACCACGTGGATGGCGAGGAACCCGGCGGCGAACATCAGCAGGGCGGCGGGGACGCCGTGGACTTCCTGCGGGGCCTGCGCGAGTGCCTCGGGCAGCAGGTCGAAGGCGACCACGCCGAGCATCAGCCCGGCGGCGAGGCCGAGGACGAGGTGGCGGCGGTCCCCGGTGCGCTGGGCGACGAATCCGCCGACCAGGGTCATCAGGAACGCGCCCGCGGCGACCAGCACGGCAGTCAGTTTCGGCCTCCCCCGTCACGCCGCCGGGGGCCGGACGGCTGTGCTGACCGCTGCCCACGGGCATCCAGTCCGTCCGGCCCGGGCCCGGACGGTGCCGGGCCCTGCGACCAGCCTGCGGGCCCGGGTCCGGCCGCGCCGCCCGGGCGGCCCGTCGGGGTGACTCGCCGTCACCCCGGGGCCGGCGGCCCGGCGGTCTCAGCCGTCGCTCGCCGCCCGGTAGACGGCGGCGAGCTGCGGGGCGCCCTGTTCGGCCCAGTCGCGGCCGATCGCGGTGGCGTCGAGTTCGAAGCCGGTGCCGAGCACCATCAGCGGGCGGCCGTCGGCGGCGAGCTGCCAGCGGGCGTCGGGGACCTGGCGGCGGATCACCGTGCCGAGGTAGAGGCCGGCGTCGGTGCCGAGCCACTGGGAGACCTGCGGGTCGTCGCGCCAGCGGGGCAGCAGTTGGTCGAGGGCGGTCAGCGAGTCGACGGTGTCGTCGAGGCGGACGTCCACGGACTCGGCGAGTTCGCGCAGCAGCCCGCACTCGGCGTACATCTCGGCCATCGCCAGTTCACGGTCGTGCTCGGCCGTCTGCCGGGGCGCCGGGTCGGCGGGGCTCCGGTCGTGCCGGTGTCCGGGGAATCGGTTCTCCACGCCCCCAGCCTGACAGCCCGTCGGGCGGTCCGCCGGTGGAACCGGCGGGTTCGCGCCGGTCCGCCGGTTCTCACAGGGTCAGCGGCAGCGCCAGGTGGGTGCGGGCGAGCTCCCGGATGCCGGGGCCGTCCATCAGGTGGATGCGCTGGTGGCGCTCCTCGCCGGTGAGGTCGAGGGCCTCGTCGGTGAACTGGCCGCAGGTCATCCGCAGGCCGCGGTCGGCGCCCTCCTCGCGGACGGCCTCGGCGAGGGTGGCGATCTCCTCGGCGGCGACCGGGGCGGGGCCGCGGGAGGCCCACACCACCCAGCGGCCGGGCAGCCGGCTGTCGGGCTCGCCCTCGGCGGTGGCGACCAGGCCGGCCGGGCCGCGCAGCCGGACGCTCCAGTCCCGCAGGCCGCCCGCGGTGAGCACGGCGCGCACCAGGTGGGCGAACTCGCCGGGCGACAGCTCGCCCAGCGCGGGCACCGCCGAGGAGGCGCTGCCCCAGGGCAGCACGGCCTCGCCCGCGTACGGGTCGGGGGTGATCACGGCGGCCAGGGCGCGCAGCCGCAACAGCGACTCGTCGTGCTCGGCCTCCGCGTAGACGCCGCCGTCCGCGCCCTCGTCGCCCAGGTGCCCGGCGTCCGGGACCAGCCGGGTGCGGGCCAGCGCGTCCCGGTCGGCGTCGACGCTGAGCAGGCACTGCGGGGGCTGCCCGGGGACGCGCAGCCAGCCGTTCAGCACGACGCCGGCCAGCACCTCCTCGGTGTCGACGGCGTCGGCGGCCTGCAGGGCGCGCAGCGCGAGCCGGGCGGCCAGCCGCAGGTAGTCGGTGCGGACGTCGGCGGCGGGGCGGGGCACGGGTTCGACCGCGCCGGCCTCGGTGAGCCGGTAGCCGGAGAGCGCGGGGACGGTGTCCAGCGGCGGCAGGTCGAGGTCGAGGACGGCGGTGCGGGTCAGGGCGCGGAACACGGCGCGGCAGGGGGCGGGCAGGTCCTGGGTGGCGCCCTCGGCGGCGGCCAGGGCGCGTTCCAGCAGGGACTCGACGGCGGCGGGCTCGGCCTGCCGGTAGGCGCGGCGGCACTGCTCCAGGCTGTCGTTGTACTCCTGGACGGCCCGGGCCCGGGCCCGTTCGGCCTCCTCGTGGGCCTGCCGGGCGGCGACCGCGCCGCTGTCGGCGAGTTCGGCCTGCCGGGTGCGCCACTCGCGCAGCGCGCGCTGGTGGCGCAGCCGGGCCTGGGCGAGTTCGCGCTGGTAGCCGGAGTCGAGCAGGCGGCGCGAGCGCGGCTGGTCGGGGTCGGCGCCGGCGGGCTCGGGCGGCGCGAAGTCGGCCCAGGCGGGCTCGGGTTCGGCCTCCGGTCCGGCGTCCGGGAAGGGCTTGGGCTGGTAGCTGCGCAGCTGGCTCTCGAAGTCCATCGCGGAGACCGGCTGGGCGGCCCGGCGCAGCAGGTCGGCGAGGCGCTGGTGGTCGGCCTGGACGGCGAGGGTGCGGTGGTGGGTGAGCGCGGCGGCCCGGCCGTGCGCGGCCACCGGGTCGTCCGCCGCAGCGGGGGTGTCCGCCGGGTCCGCGGGGCCGGGCTGCGGCGGGACCACGGGCTGCGGGCCGGGGTACGGCGCGGCGGGCTGTCCGGGGCGGGCGGCAGCGGGGTGGGCGTCGGTGGGGCGGGCGTCGGCGGGGTCCTCGTCCTCGTCGGCGCCGAGTTCGTGGAACAGCGAGGCGAGGAATCCGGGCTGGAGCACCGTGGTGGTGCCGTCGGCGCTGCCCTCGGCTGGATGCTGCATCGGCGGTGGTCCCCCTGCTCGTCCGGCGCACGTCGGCGGGCCGCCGCGGCGGGGCCCGAGCAGCATTGTCCCCCGTCCGGGCTCCGCGGTCAGCCAACCCCGGTGGTTTGGCCGACCCTTGACGTCGGATCAGCGGGGCGGCCGGGGGCCGGTGGGGTCACCGGCCCCCGCGGGGCGGTCAGTTGGTGCGGGTGTTGGTCAGGTGCAGCCCGATGTAGCCGACGTAGATCCGGCCGCTGCCGGAGCAGTCGTCCAGGTAGTGCACCCGGGGGGCGGTGCCGCCGCCGCCGATCCGCAGGTGGGCGCCCATGAAGGCGCGGCAGGAGGAGTCGACGGCGGCGGGGACGGGCAGCATCCGCTGGCGCTTCCACTTGCCGTGGCTGGCGACGGTGCGGGACTCGCCGCGGACCGCCTTGCGCGGCGGGAAGCGGTGGCAGCCGGGCGGGGTGTGCTCGCACCACTGCTTGAAGTCGCCGCCGGCCTCGCCGCGCACGGCCGCGTCGGCGTACTCCTGGAGCGCGGTCAGGCCGTCCCAGGTGAGCCGGGCCCAGCCGTCGGCCTCGCTCTGGCCGTCCAGGGCGAGCGTCTCCTTGCTGTCGCCGGTGAACTCCAGCAGCGGGAACTCGCCGAAGCGGTCGACGAGTTCGCCGAAGCTGACGGGGCCGGTGCCGCACCGGGGGCGGCGCGGTCCGCGCGGGAGCTCGATCCGCAGCCGGCAGCGCTCCAGCCGCACCGGCGGGCGCTCGACGACGGCCCGGGGGGCGGCGGGCGCCTTGCGCGCCTCGGGCGGCAGCCGGAGCTCGGGGACGGCGGACAGCGGGGCGGGCAGCGGCAGTTCGGCGGCGATCCGGCGCGGTTCGCGGGCCAGCAGGGCGGCGGCGCGGCGCGGGTTCTCGTCGATCCGGCCGCGCGGCAGGACGGGGTGGCGGGCGGCGTCGGCCCGGGAGGCCGGGTCGACCTCGGGCAGGAAGGTGCGCACCGCGCCGCCGTACACCTTGTGGTACTCCAGGGCCAGGTTGAACCGGGGCAGCGCGCCGTGCCCGAGCACGTACAGCGAGGCCAGGCCGGGGAGTTGGCGCACCAGCGGGTCGAGCACCTGCTGCTGCCAGCGGTCGACCGGCACGGCGGGCGGGACGCTGGCCACCACGGTGGGCAACCGCCGTTCGGGGTCGCAGAGTTCGTCGATCAGGCCGTCCAGGTCGGCGGGGGTCAGCAGCCGGGGCGCAACGGCCAGCGGCACCGGGCCCTCGGCGGCGTCGAGCAGCGGCAGCAGGCGGCGGACCAGGTCGGGGACGGGCACCCGCCCGTGCGGGGCGGGGGCGGGCCCGGCGGGGAGGTGCTCGGCCTCGATCCGCAGCCGGGTCGGCCCGTCGACGGTGTCGGTGGCCAGGGTGAGGGTCAGTTGGTCGGTGCCGTGCACGGCGGGCGTGCGCAGTCTGCGGCGGCTGTAGCGGGCGCCGGGGCCGCGGCCGGTCAGCGGGCCGTCGTCGCGGTCCAGCAGGACCCGGTCGCCGAGCCGTAGTCGCTCGGGCGGCGCCTGCCGTTCGCGGGGCGCGGGCTCCTCGTGGCCCTCGGACTTCAGTTGCTCGGCGAGGAGTTGGTCGACGAGGGCGGCGGTCTCGTGGTGCGGGCGGGGTGTCGCGGCCGTCAGCCGGTACGGTGGCTGGGCGTGGTCGGTGGGCATGCGCGGAACCTCCCGTGGTGCGGTGCTGGGGTCTGCGGATCCTCCTCCCGGGTGTCGCTGGCGAATCGTTGCTCCTGTCTCTAGGAGACGAAGCGATCAGGAGTGGAAGTTCCGCATCCGGCACCGCTTCCTTCGATCGGGTGTCATCCGGCGGCAACGGGAACGCCGCCTGTGCCGCCTCTGCTACCCGCCCGCCCGCGATCGATGCCGGACCTCCCCCGGTCGGCCGCCGGGCCGGTCCGGGCCTCCGCCGGGGTCCCCCACCGGTGCCCTTCACCGGGCCCCGGCCGGGGCGGCCGTCAGACGTCGACCTCGACGAACGTCCGCCCCACCGGGCGGGCTTCGGCCGACCCGCCGGTCGCCTCGGCCAGCCAGGTGTGGAACTCCGCGGTCTCCGGCTCGGGGACGCCCACCTCGATCCGCACCCCGTCGGCCAGGTACTCCAGCCCGGCCACCGCGTACCCGGCCGCCCGCAGGTCGTTCTCCAGCCGCCCGGCCCGGGTGTGGTCGACGGCCACCGACAGCAGCGCGACCGGGCGCCGCTCCAGCAGCCCGACCTCGTCCAGCGCCTCGGACACCGCCGCCCCGTACGCCCGCACCAGGCCGCCCGCGCCGAGCTTGATCCCGCCGAAGTACCGGGTCACCACGGCCGCGGTGTCGGTCACCCCGCGCCGTCGCAGCACCTCCAGCATCGGCACCCCGGCCGTCCCGGCGGGCTCGCCGTCGTCGCTGGAGCGCTCGCGCGGCTGCTCGCCGCCGACCACGAACGCGGTGCAGTTGTGCCGGGCGTCCCAGTACTGCTTGCGGACGCCCGCGATGAACGCCTGCGCCTCGTCCTCGTCGGCGACCCGCGCCAGGTGGCAGATGAACCGGGACTTCTTGATCTCCAGCTCGTGGCTGCCGGAACCGCGGACGGTCAGGTACGGCTTGGGGCTCGGCTCCGCCATGGCGCTGGTGTTCTCCGCTGGGTCGTCGGTCGACGGTCGACAGTCGTCTGTCCGGTCCGGTCTCGGGCGTCCGGCCCCGCGCCGGTCCGCCCGTCCAGCCTATGCCCCGCGCCCGGGGCTCCCGTTCAGCGGCCGGCCAGGGCGTCCAGCCGGGCCCGGTCGAGGCCGGTGCGCTCGGTGACCTCGGCGAGGTCGACGGCGCCGCAGTCCAGGCCGCGCAGCACGTAGCCGCTGAGCGCGCGGGCGGTGGCGGGCTCGTCCATCACGTCGCCGCCGGACTTGGCGACGTACGCGGCGAGCCGGGCGCAGGCGGCGGCCAGGCCCTCGCGGTAGAACGCGTAGACGGCGGCGTACCGGGTCGGCAGGTGGGCGGGGTGCATGTCCCAGCCCTGGTAGTAGGCGCGGGCCAGCGAGCGGCGGACCAGGCCGTGGTGCAGCCGCCAGGCGGCGTGCACCTGCTCGGCGGTGCCGGCCGGGACGACGTTGGTGGAGCCGTCGGAGAGCCGGACGCCGGTGCCGGCCGCGGCGGCCTGCATGACGGCCTTGGCGTGGTCGGCGGCCGGGTGGTCCATGCTCTGGTGGGCGGCGGAGACCCCGCAGGCGGCGCTGTAGTCGAAGGTGCCGTAGTGCAGGCCGGTGGCCCGGCCCTCGGCGGCCCCGATCATCAGCGCGACGGTGGCCCGGCCGTCCGGGCCGAGGATCGCCTGGGTGGTCTCGATCTGGATCTCGAACCCGATCCGCCCGGCGGGCAGCCCGGCCCGCCGCTCGAAGTCCTCCAACAGCCGCACCAGCGCGGTGACCTGGGCCGCGTAGGTGACCTTCGGCAGGGTCAGCACCAGCCCGTCCGGCAGGCCGCCCTCGGCCAGCAGGGTGCCCAGGAACAGCTCCAGGGTGCGGATGCCGCGGGCCCGGACCGGGGCCTCCAGGCACTTGATCCGGATCCCGACGTACGGCGGGGCGCTGCCGTCGGCGACCGCGGCGGCCACCAGCCGGGCGGCCCGGACGGCCTCGGCGTCCTCCTCGGCGTCGGGGCGCAGGCCGTAGCCGTCCTCGAAGTCGATCCGCAGGTCCTCGATCGGCTCGCGCTCCAGCTTGGCCCGCACCCGGGCGTGCACGTCGGCCAGCAGCGCGTCGTCCGCGACCCCGAGCGCCTCGGCGAGCCGCCCCGGCGTACCGGCGTGCTCGTCGAACGCGGCGAGCGCCTGCGCGCCCCACTCCCGGACGGTGTCCGCCCCGAACGCGTCGGCCGGCACGTACACGGTGTGCACCGGCTGCCGGGAGCCGCTCTCGCCCGGGTAACGGCGCGTCAACTCGGCGTCCACGGGGGCGAGCAGCGCCTCGACGGCCGCCAGGGCGGTGTCCGAGAACGAGACGGGCTGGGCGGCATCGACCTGGGCAGGCTGCGACATCCGGAGGCTCCTCCACTCACCACGCGACTTCAACAATTTGTTGAGGCGAAGGTAGTGGCGGCCCCGCGGAACCGTCAATGGCCGCCCGGCCGGAGGAACCGGCGGACGGCCATCGCGTGTTTGTGGCTATCTCCGAACGGGGCTGCCTCGGAACGAGGCAGCCTCCGAGCGGGGCTGTCTCCGAACGAGGCGGCCTCCGAACGGGGCTGCCTCCGAACGGGAGCGCGGGATCACTCGCCCCGGCCGGACTCCATGTACCGCTCCTGCAGGTCCTGCCAGACCTTCTCGACGTCCTTCACCGTCACGCCGCCGTCCGGGCGCGAACCCGGGACCCCGCGCTGGCTCAGGTACTCCGCGAACCGGCGCTCGTCGGGATGCCGCTGGTTCTCCTCCATGTAGCTGACCAGCGCGTCGAAGCACTCGTTCGGGTCCAGTGGCTCCACCGCGCCCGGCATCGGCCGCCGCGCCGGGGCGTCCTCCTCCCCGAACGGCAGCGGCTCCGGCTCGGGCGCCATCATCGACTCCAGCCGCATCGGCCGGCCGGGCACCAGGATCGGCTCCGCCGCCTCCGCCACCGGCACCTGCTGCCGGGCCGCCGGACCCCGCCCGTTCGCCGCCGGCCGGTACTCCTCCACCGGCCGGTACTCCTCCGGCCGGCCGCCCTGCTCCGGGTACGCCTCGCCCTGCGGCGGCTGGTAGCCCGACTGCGGCCGGCCCTCCGGGCCGTCCTCCGCACCGCTCGGCCGCGGCGCCTTGAACCACGGCGACGCCTGCCCCGGCACCCGCGCCGTGTGCACCTGCTGGTCCGGCTCCGCCACGTGCGAGCGCACCGGGCGGGCCGTCCACACGTTCAGCTCCGCGGACGGGTCGATCACCGGCGCGGCCTGCGCCGCCTCCGGGTCCTGCTGGTCGCGCAGCCGCAGCGCGGCCAACTTCGCCAGCGTCGGCACCGCCACCGCCGCGGACACCTGCGGCACCTGCTGGACCGCCGGCTCCGCCGCACCCGCCGCCGCGGCCTGCTGGGCCTGGGCCTGTGCTTGTGCCTGGGCCGCCTGCTGAGCCGGCGTCAGCCGGCCGCCCCGCACCGTCTGCGCCGCGGGCGCCGCCTGAACGGACTGGACGGACTGCCCCGCCGCCACGGCCGCCACGGCCGGCCCGGCCTGGGCCGCCGACACCGCCGGCGCCGCCTGCTCGGCCGCCGCCGCACTGCCCGGCACCAGCAGCGGGCCGTCGATCCGGTCCAGCACCGTCGGGTCCAGCGGGACACCGTACTTGGCCAGCTTCAGCGGCAGCAGCGCCTGGAACGGCGCCGAGCGCCGCCAGCCCCGCCCGTACCGGAACCGCAGCTGTGCCCGGTACACCAGCCGGTTCTGCTCCAGCCGCACCGTCTCGTCGTACGAGCGCAGCTCCCACAGCTTCATCCGCCGCCACAGCCGGAACGTCGGCACCGGCGACAGCACCCAGCGCATCAGCCGCACCGACTCCATGTGCCGGTCCGCGGTGATCGCCGCGATCCGGCCCACCGCGTGCCGCGAGGCCTCGACCACCACCACGAACAGCACCGGGATCACCGCGTGCATCGCCATGCCCAGCGCGTCGCCCCAGGAGGCCGCCGCGTTGAACGCGATCGTCGCCGCGGTCAGCAGCCAGGCCGTCTGCCGCAGCAGCGGGAACGGGATCCGCAGCCAGGTCAGCACCAGGTCCAGCGAGAGCAGCACCACGATGCCCGCGTCCACGCCGATCGGGAAGGCGTAGGCGAAGGCACCGAAGCCCTTCTCCATCGCCAGGTCCCGCACCGAGTTGTACGACCCCGCGAAACCGATCCCCGAGATCACGCACGCGCCGACGGCCACCACACCCAGCAGTGCCCGGTGCGCGCGGGTAAGGGAAGGACGTGCCATTCGTTGATCAACCCCTGGGACTCGGCAGCTGCCGTATACGACCTGTAGCCGCCGAGTACACGTCCCCGCCCCGGGGCGCACCCGTCGGTCATCGCGTCAGGACGCGATGCCGGTGCGCCGTTGACAGACTCGGCCCACCGGATACTACTCGTACGGGCGTTCGCCACCGTCGCCAGGCCGGACCGGCACCGCACCTCCGCTGGTCCACACCACTGTGCGCACCGCCGTGCCGCCCGCCGCCGGCCCTGCTCCGGCCTGCCCGGCCCCGTCCGTCGGTCCCTTCCGCCCACGTCCTCCTACCTTTCTGACCTACCCTTCTGACCTCCTGCCCGGCACGGCCGAGAGCCACCCGGCTCAGCCCTCCGCCGGCCGCTCCGCCGCACCGTTCAAGTACGCCAGCACCGCCAGCACCCGCCGGTTGGCGTCCTCCGTCGGCGCGAGTTCCAACTTCCCGAAGATGTTGGCGATGTGCTTGGCCACCGCCCCGTCACTGACCGTCAGCCGGGCCGCGATCGCCGAGTTCGAACAGCCCTCCGCCATCAGCCCCAGCACCTCCCGCTCCCGCGGCGACAGCCGCTGCAACGGCTCCGACCCCGCGCTGTGCTGCAGAAGTCGACCGATCACGTCCGGATCCATCGCCGTCCCCCCGGCCGCCACCCGTCGCACCGCGTCCACGAACTGGTCCGCGTTGAACACCCGGTCCTTGAGCAGGTACCCCACCCCGCCCGTCCCGTCCGCCAGCAACTCCCGCGCGTACAACTGCTGGACGTGCTGCGACAGCACCAGCACCGGCAGGCCCGGGATCTCCCGGCGCGCCGCCAACGCCGCCTGGAGCCCCTCGTCCGTCAGCGTCGGCGGCAGCCGGACGTCCACCACCGCCACGTCCGGCCGCTCGGACAGCAGCGCCGCCAGCAGATCCGGCCCGGTCTCCACCGCCGCCGCGATGGTGAACCCGTGGATCTCCAACAGCCGGGTCAGACCTTGGCGGAGGAGGTAGAGGTCCTCGGCGAGGACAACGCGCACGGCAGCTCCATCGTGATCGTGGTCGGCCCGCCCACCGGACTGTCGAGCGAGATCGTCCCGTCGAACGTACCCAATCGCTTCTCGATCCCCCGCAGCCCACCGTCCACCTCCATCCGCGCGCCCCCGTGCCCGTCGTCCGTCACCACCACCCGCAGCCGGCCCGCCCGGTACAGCACGTCCACCCAGGTGTGCCGGGCCCGGGCGTGCTTCGCCGCGTTCGCCAGCAACTCGCTCACGCTGAAGTACACCGCCGTCTCCAGCGCCGCCTCCGGACGCCCCGGCAGACTCACCGTCACCTCCGCCGGCACCACCGCCGTCAGCGCCAACTCGCGCACCGCGTCCGGCAGCCCGCGCTCCGCCAGCACCGGCGGATGAATGCCCCGCACCAGGTCACGCAACTCCTGCAGGGCCTTCGCCGACGACTCCCGGGCCTCCGCCAGCAGCTCCCTGGCCGCCTCCTGGTCCGTCCTCATCAGGTGCTCGATCGTCCCCAGCGTCAACCCGATCGACACCAGCCGTGCCTGCGCCCCGTCGTGCAGATCCCGCTCGATCCGCCGCAACTCCGCAGCCTGCGCGTCCACCGCATCCGCGCGTGTCTCCGTCAGGTGCGCCACCCGCTCGGTCAACTGCGCCCGGCTCGGCTGCGGCCCACCGCCCAGCACCCGGCACGCGAACGCCCCGTGCGCCCGCACCGCCCACGGCATCGCCAGCAGCCCCGCCACCACCAGCGCCCCGCCGAGCACCACGGAGAAGAGCAGGTTCACCCGGTGGTTCTCCACCCCGAAGAAGTGCCGCGAATCCACCGCCGCAGTCCCCATGAATACCAGCCCGCCCCACACCAGCCCCATCGGCACTCCCAGCAGCGCCAGCACCCCCACCGGATTGGCCACCCACCACAGCCCCTCCCGCTGCACCTGACGGTCCCGCACCACCCACCGCACGAACTGCACCAACCGCGCCACCTCAGCCCGCCGGTGGTACGACACCCCCGTCCACCAGAACCCCCGCGCGTCCCGCTCCAACGCCTCCCGCGGCGAATACACCACCCCCCACGGCTCCCCCGCCTCCCGTGCCACCCGCCGCCGCGTCCACACCGCACCCCGCCGCACGAACCAGTACAGCGAAGACACCCCCGCCAGAACCGCACCAGGCACCGCCACGTACGGCGCCAGCGGCCCCTGGTCGAACAGTTGCACCGCCACGAACGCCGTACACACCGTCGCCAACAGCGGCCCCACCACCCCCGCTCCCGCCGCCACCGCCATCACCACGGCCTGCCCGCCGGCCCGCACCGCCACCCGCACCCGCTCACCCACCGCAGACCGAGCAGCCCCACCACCGAACCACGCTGTCGTCGCCAAAACCCACTCCCCGAGAAGTCGAACGCCGTCCCCAACAACGCTCTCAGTCTCCCTCTCCCCCCAGGCCGACACATTGGCCGTGCCACCCGTCTTTGAGGTGGACCTAGCACCACCCCCTTGGTGGCACTTGCTCCCGGGAACGCGAGAAAGCCCCCTGACTTCCCGTCAGGGGGCTTTCCCACAATGATTGTTCGGCGGCGTCCTACTCTCCCACAGGGTCCCCCCTGCAGTACCATC
>NZ_JOGH01000098.1:0-26287 GCF_000721345.1 Kitasatospora sp. NRRL B-11411
GGTGGTGGGGAGGGTCGGCGGGGGCGGGGCGGGGGTGGCGGGGTCGGCGGGCGGGACGTCCTTGCCCTTGTGGTGCACCAGGAGGTCCCAGGTGTCCTTGCCGGGGTAGCCGTCGGCCTCGGCGCCGCGCCAGCCCTGGGCCAGCTGGAACGCCTCGGTGGCCTTCCGGTCGGCCTCGCCCCAGTCCGGGCTCGGCCCCTCGTGGTAGAACCGGCCGCCGCCGCGGTCCACCAGCATCTTCCCGAGCCTGGTCACGTACGGGTTGACCTTCCCCGGCCCGAACTTGTCCGCACCGGGGAAGGCGTCGGCGTCCGGGGCGGGCATCGGCTGGCTCAACCCCCGGTAGCGGTAGGGGAGGTAGCCGCTCGCGTTGCTCCAGTACGCGTACGGGGTGCTGCGTTCGGTGGTGCCCGGGCGGGTCTGCTCCAGGGCGGTGTACCTGGTGTGCGCGGTGTCCAGCCAGCCGCCGAACAGGACGGTGTGCGAGCCGCCCTGGGGGTTGTCGGGGTTGTTGTAGATCAGGGCGTCGCCCGGTTGCAGGTCGTCCTTGGAGATCCGGTCCGCGAAGTCGGGGAGGGTCCAGGTGGTCTGACTGGTGCCCAGGCCCCAGGCCATCGAGACGAAGCCGGAGCAGTCCTGGCGGTAGCCGTCCGACCAGTACCTGCTCATGCTGTACGGCACCTTCTGGGCCACCCAGGTCCGGGCCCGCTGCAGGATCTCGGCCCGGGTGGTGGCGGGCTGGGCGGCTATCGAGCGGCGGGCGGCGGTGTCCGCGCCGTACGGTCCGGCGACTTCGCCCTGGGGGGCGTCGGGTATCGACGGGCTGCTGTCGGTGCGGGGGGCGGCGGCGACGGCGGCCGTCGCGGTGCCCAGCACGCTGCCGGCGGCGGCCAGCAGGACCGCCGCGCGGCGGGCTCCGCGGGCGGAGCACCGGCCGGACCGGGCGGCGAGCGAGCGGGCCAGGCGGCGGTCGGCGCAGGCCGGGCAGCCGCAGGCGGCGTCCGGTTCGACGTCGCTGAACTCCATCAGCACGGGGGTCCTGCCTCTCCTCGATGGGGCGCTGAGTGGGACTCACGTTCCCCGGGGGGAGCGGTGCGGACCACCCGATGGGCGGTCCGGCAGGGCGGTTCGGGTGAACGCCCGCACCGCGGGGTCGGGCGTGGCGGGCGGCCGACGAGAGCGGGAGGAAAGGGGCAAAAGGGAGGAAAGCGGAGGAAGTGGAAGGAAGCGGAACGAAAGGGAGCAAACAGGAAGGAAAGGGAAGGATAGGGAAGGAAGCGGAGGGAGAGGGAGGGGGGAGGCGAGGGCTACTCCCACTGCCAGCGGATGCCCACCTGGCCGGGCTGCTGGTCGGCGGTGAGGACGTGGGCGCTGGCCGAGGCGCCGATCCACAGCGGCTCGCGGTGGCGGTCGACCTCGGTGCCGGGCGCGCGGTCGAAGCGTTCACACTGGACGGGGACGGACGCGGGGTCGAAGTGGACCTGGAGGACGTACTCCCGGACCGGGGTGGGGAAGAAACGTCCGTAGTCGATGGTCGGTCCGGAGTCGGGGATGTGCACCTCGTACTCCAGGACGGTGGAGTCGCCGAGGGCCAGCGGCCGGTCCAGCAGCAGTTCGGCGACCAGCAGGCCGTTGAGCGGGCGGCGGCGGACCCGGCCGAGGCGGGCGTGCCGGACGGAGGTGATCTCGGGGCAGGTGTCGACGCCCTCGTCGGCCTTGTGGACCACCACGTGCCGGGTGACGCCGTCCACGGTGGCCCGGACCACCTGGCGCATCCGCAGCAGGTGGCCGCGGCGGGAGGCGTCGACGTAGTAGGAGTCGTGGATGGACTGGCGCTCCAGCTGGCCGGCCGGCGGGGCGTCGAGTTCGGTGAAGACCTCGGCGATCTCGGCCTCGCCGGGCCAGACCTGCTCGACCCGCAGGCCGTCGGGGGCCGGGCCCTGGGTGACCCAGCGGCCGCGCGGGCGGGGCGGGCCGAGCAGCGAGGTGAGGGCGGTGTGCCGCAGGCCGAGGAGCTCCTCGAGCAGGTGGACGGCGCGCAGCGAGGTGGCGCGCTCGGGCTGGCTGCGGCCGCGCCGCCAGTAACTGAGGGTCGTGACGCTGATCCTGACGCCCTGTTTGGCCAGGGCGGCGCGGATCCGGTCGAGGCTGAGCCCGCTGGTCTCGATGGCGGCGTTGAGCACGTCGGCGAAGCCGCTCGGCAAGGCCGGCGGGACGGATATGCCGGGCGGCGACTGCTCGCCGCCCTGGCCGCCCGGACCGGACGACCGTTCGCCGCTGTGCTCGCGCTGGCCGACCAGTCGGAGCCGGCCGGAGTGCTGCGGTTGTTGTGAGCCCATGCGACACCTTCCCCACCCGGCGGGTTCGGCGGGTTCGCCCCCGGCTCCACGGTGTGTCGACGGGCATCGGAGGTGCGCCGCCGAGCGTGTGGGAACCCTATTGAGGGTTGAGAGGCTACGTCATCAATCAGGACATATGACAGTGGTCACGACAAGTATTTCGCGGGCGGAGCGAACAGGAAACACTCCTGACACACCGGCGCCGGGAGACCCGCGGAGGGTCTCCCGGCGCCGGGGCGGACGCGGGGTCAGGACACGTTGAGCGCGGTGTCGTCGATCACGAAGGAGGTCTGCAGCGAGGAGTCCTCCACGCCGTTGAACTTCACCGTGACGGTCTGCCCGGCGTAGGAGGACAGGTCCACCGTCTTCTGCGCGTAGCCGGTGTTCTTGTCGAGGTTCGAGTACGTGGCGACGGTGGTGCCGTTGACCGAGACGGTCAGCTTGTCGTACGCCGTGGTGGTCGTGGTCTCGGCGGTGTCGACGTGCAGCCAGAAGCTCAGCTTGGCGCTGCAGCCGGACGGGACCGCCACCGACTGGGAGAGGGTGTCGGTGTGGCTGGAGCCGTAGCCGTCCAGCCAGGCCTTCCAGGAGCCGCTGTGGGCGGGCTCGGAGGTGGAGTTGTCGATGGTGCCGGAGGTGCCGGTCCAGGGGCTGGCGGTGCCGGTCTCGAAGCCGGGGTTGCCGAGCAGCTGGGCGGCGGTGCAGGAGCCGGTGGGCGGCGGGGTGGTGCCGCCGGAGCCGAGCAGGGCGTTCGCCAGGCCGTCGGCGATCGGGGTGCCCCAGCCGGTGACCTGGTCGTAGCCGGTCTTGGTGGAGAAGTCCTGGTTGGCGCCGCTGGTGACGTCGTGGAAGGCGCTGCCGTACGAGGACGAGTTGGTGACCGCGTAGATCTTCGGGTTGGCCTCGCCGAGCACCGGCTTGGCGGCGCCCAGCGCCTTCTGGTTGTACAGCGCGGCGAAGCCGGACCACAGCGGGGCGGCCGCCGAGGTGCCGCCGTAGACCTGCCAGCCGGGGCTGCTGGAGCCCTGGGTGTAGATGGCGAAGCCGCTGTTCGGGTCGGCGTTGGAGGAGACGTCCGGGACGGTCCGCATGGTGCCGGTGACGTTGGTGCCGGTCTGCCAGGTCGGCTTGGCGAACTGGGTGGAGACGCCGCCGCCGGCCGTCGACCAGGCGCTCTCCGAGCTGTAGGTGGTGCCGGAGACCTTCAGGTTGGTGCCGCCGACGCCGGTGTTGTACGGGCTGGAGGCGGGGAAGTCCACGGCCTTCACGGTGGAGCCGGAGGTGGAGCGGGTGCAGTCCCGGGAGCCGTCGTCGCCGGAGGCCGAGAAGATCGAGATGCCCTGGGCGGCGGCCTGCTTGAAGGAGTTGTTCACCGCGGTCATCGAGGAGGCGGTGGTGTCCGGCTCGCAGGAGCCCCAGGAGATGGAGATGACCGAGACCCGGTTGTCCGCGACGATCTTGGCGGCCATGTCGATCTCGCCCTGGTCGCTGTTGGGCGCCTCGTACACCAGCTGGGTGGCCTTCGGGGCGACGCCGCGGACGATCTCGGAGTCCAGCTCCACCTCGCCCTGGCCCTGGCCGGGCGCCGAGTCGTAGTTCGCGCCGTCCACCGAGACGGTGCTGACCGCCGGGCCGGACAGGCCGAACTGGCTGTCGTAGGTGGTCAGGTTGGAGGACTTGTAGCCGTCGAACTCCCAGAGCGCGACGGTGGAGCCGGTGCCGTCCGCGCCTAGCTGGTTCAGCCGGTAGGCGCCGTCGTAGGTGGCCGGGCCGAAGCCGGAGGGGGTGGCGTGCGGGGTCGCGGCGTTCGGCTTGGCGATCCGGGTGGTGCGCACGGTGTGGTCGTTCAGGCCGCTGACGCCCTCGACCACGCCGGCCAGCGCGGCCGGCACCGAGGCGGCGGCGTCGTTGGCGAAGAACGCCCGGCCGCTCTGCTGCGGGTCGGTGTACGTCGACTCGTGGGTGCCGAACGCGGCGGCGACCTGCGCGCTGGTGCCGGTGGCGTTCACCACCTGGCGGTTGGTGCTGACCGAGTCGACCTTCAGGCCCTGGGCGGTGAGGAACGCCCGGACCTGCTCGACGTCGGCAGCGGTCGGACCGAACCGCTCGGTGAATTGCGCGGGGGTCAGGTAGTGGCCGTACTCGGCGGTGCCCGGAGTGGCGACCGCGGCCAGGAAACGGTCCAGTTCGGCCGTGTTGCGCAGCTTCAGCGAGACCGCCACGGATATCCGGCGGTCGGCGGGGACGTCGCCCTGCTTCTGGGAGCGGGCGACGGCCGGGGTGACGGTCTGGGGCAGCGCCACCCGGGCGCTGGCGTTCGGGGTCGGCGCCGCCTGGGCGGTGGAGCTGCCCAGGGTGACGGCGGTGAGGGGAAGGACCGCGAGGGCGGCGGCAAGGGCGAGCGAGCGGGGTCGCACGGGCTCCTCCGGAAATATGGGGGCGTTCCGGGTTTCGAAAACGCTCGCCAGAATCTCTCAGAGAACTCGCAGGAAAAGGCCCATGCCTGAGCAATTGCTTATTAAAAAACAGTCAACTGTGAAACGGAAAGGGAATTCAGTGTATGAACCGAATTCCCTTTCCGGGGATCAGTGAAGAGAACCGGACATCAGGGGCGGCCCAGCCACTGGCTCAGCGCCGCCCGCAGCTCGCCCCTGGTCGGGTCGGCGCAGGCCCAGGCCGCGTACCCGTCCGGGCGGACCAGCAGCACGGTGTCACGCAGCTTGCCGTGCGGGTCCGCGGGGGCCGCGGTGACCACCCGGTCCGCCCAGGAGTCGGCCACCGACAGCTCGTCGTTGCTGACCAGCACCGCCTTGCCGGAGCGCAGCGCCTCGTGCAGCCGGGCCGGGCCGCCGGGCACGTCCACCGCGAGCCGCAGGTCCGGGACGCGGCGGCCGACCAGCGGGTGGGCGCCCTTCTCGGCCGGGTAGGCGTGCCCGATGCCGGAGACCTGCTTGGCGCCCAGCTCGGCCAGCGGGCCCAGGTGGCCGGCGGCCGCGCCGAGCGCGGAGCGCAGCGCCCGGGTCGGGGCGTGCCGGCCCTGGGCGAGCCGGACCAGGGCGCCGGAGGAGCGCAGCACGGCCCGGCCGACCGGGTGGCGCTCGGTCTGGTAGGTGTCCAGCAGGGCGTCGGGGGCCCAGCCGCGGACCGCGGCGACCAGCTTCCAGCTCAGGTTGGCGGCGTCCTGCAGGCCGGTGTTCATGCCCTGGCCGCCGGCCGGGGAGTGGCAGTGCGCGGCGTCCCCCGCCAGGAACACCCGGCCGGAGCGGTAGCTGGGGGCCTGGCGCTCGTCGCTGTGGAAGCGGGAGGTCCAGCGGGCCTCCAGCACGCCGTGGTCACGGCCCGTCACCTCGCGCAGCAGGTCGGCGAGTTCGGGCAGCGCGACCGGTTCGGTGTCCGGCACCTGGTGCTCGCGGCTCCAGCCGATCACCCGGTACCAGCCGTCGCCGAACGGGGCCAGGAAGGCGAACCCGGCCTCGCCCGCGCCGGCCGTCAGCGGCTCGTCCGGCTCCCGCTCCAGGCGGACGTCGGCCAGCATCACCGAGCGCACCGCGGCCTCGCCGGGGAACGGGATGCCCAGCAGGTCGCGCACCGAGGAGCGGACGCCGTCCGCGCCGACCGCGTAGCGGGAGCGGAAGGAGCGCTCGCCGCCGGCGGTCCGGGCGGTCAGCGTCACGCCCCGGCCGTCCTGCCGGAGGCCCGTCACCTCGGCGTCGCGGAGCAGCTCGGCACCGGCCTTGACGGCCCGTTCGCGCAGCACCCGCTCGGTGTTGTACTGCGGGGTGACCAGCACGAACGGGAAACGGGTGGGCAGGCCCGCCAGGTCGACCCGGAGCCGGCCGAACACCTGCAGCGAGGGCATCGCCCGGCCGGTGGCGATCAGCTCGTCGGCCAGGCCGCGGGCGTCCAGCAGTTCCAGCGTCCGGGCGTGCACGGCGAAGGCCCTGGTCAGGCCGGACTCCTCGGCCCGCTTCTCCAGCACCGTGACCCGCAGGCCGGCCGCGGCCAGGTCGCCCGCCAGCAGCAGGCCGGTCGGGCCGGCGCCGACCACCAGTACGTCCGCGGTGAACTCCGTCTCGGACATCCGTCTCTCCCGTTCGTCATGCCGCAGAGGCCGGTGGTCACCGGACCGGAGTCCACGTCGCCCGGGTTCTCAGCGCGCTCTCAGACTGCCATCATCGCGGGCCCATCAGGGGCTGTGAACCTCCTTCCCATGACACAGCCAGCGATGCGCCGGACCACGCGCCCCGTCCCGGTGGCCGACGGCCGGGACCGGGCCGACACCGTGGTGAGGACCAGGCTCGTGGAGATCGTCGTACCCGTGTACAACGAGCAGCACTCGTTGGAGCGGTGCGTCCGTGAGCTGCACGCCTACCTGTCGGAGACGTTCCCGTACGACTACCTGATCACGGTGGCGGACAACGCCTCGATCGACGGCACCTGGGAGGTGGCCACCGCGCTCGCCGCCGAGCTCGGGCCGGTGCGCGCCGTGCACCTCGACCTGAAGGGGCGCGGGCGGGCGCTGCGGCAGGTGTGGGGCGACAGCGCGGCCGACGTGGTGGCGTACATGGACGTCGACCTGTCGACCGGGCTGGAGGCCTTCCTGCCGCTGGTCGCGCCGCTGCTGTCCGGGCACAGCGACCTGGCCATCGGCAGCCGGCTGCACCGGGGCTCGGCGGTGGTGCGCGGGCCCAAGCGGGAGTTCATCTCGCGCACCTACAACCTGCTGCTGCGGGCCACCATGGCGGCCAAGTTCTCCGACGCCCAGTGCGGGTTCAAGGCGGGCCGCACCGAGGTGGTCAAGCGGCTGCTGGAGCAGGTCGAGGACAACGCCTGGTTCTTCGATACCGAGCTGCTGCTGCTCGCCGAGGCCTCCGGGCTGCGGATCCACGAGGTGCCGGTGGACTGGGTGGACGACCCGGACAGCCGGGTCGACATCGTCCGCACGGTCGTCGACGACCTCAAGGGCATGGCCCGGGTGGCCCGGCGCACGCTGGCCGGCAAGGGCAGCGTCGATCTGCCGGACCGGGTCCGGCAGGCGCAGGTGCCGCCCGGGCTGGGCTGGCAGTCCGTCAGCTTCGCGGTGATCGGCGGCCTGTGCACGCTGGCGTACCTGCTGCTCTACCTGGGGCTGCGGCAGCCGCTGCCCGCGCTGGTGGCCAACGCGCTGGCGCTGGCCGTCACCGCGGTGTTCAACACCGCCGCGAACCGGCGCTTCACCTTCGGGGTGACGGGCCGTCGGGACGCCCTCAAGCACCAACTGGAGGGCGGGCTGGCCTTCCTGGTCGGCCTGGTGCTCACCAGCGGCGCCGTCGCGGTGCTGCACGCGGCCTCGCCGGACGCCGGGCACGGGGTGGAGCTGGCGGTGCTGGTGGCGGCGAACGCGGCCGCCACGGTGGTGCGGTTCGTGCTGCTGCGGGTGTGGGTGTTCAACCCCCGGCGCGCGTAGGGAAGTTCACGAAAGCTCCCTGTCCCCTCCCCCTCCGGGACAGGGCCGCGGGCCCGGACGCTGTTGTGGGACGGCGTCCGGGCCCGCTTCCGTTGCCCGGGGCGGCTTCCCCGCCACCAGCCGGTTGATGTCGCAACCTGCTTGTTGTGACTGCTGTTTGACGACCGGTCAGGATCGGAAATGGGCGGGAACGATCGCCCGCTGAGCAGGTCTGTTCCCGGGTGGTGCGTGTGCTACGTTCCCCGTCACAAGGGAAAATAGTGGACCCCGGCGGTGCTCTAACACCCCGGGGCCTGGCACCAGGAGTCGGTAGCTCCCCATGCACGTTCATCGTAGCGCCCACGCGCGCAATTTCACCGTGCTGCCCAACGTGATGTTGCAGGACCGGCAGCTTTCCTACACCGCCCGCGGTCTGCTCGCGGATCTGCTCTCCCGGCCGGACGGCCGGCGGGAGGACGGCCGGAAGATGGCGGACAGCAGTCCGCAGGGCCGGCGGGCGATCTACAAGGCACTGAAGGAACTGGTGCGGGCCGGGTACTACCGGGTCGAGAAGATCAAGCTGGACGACGGCACGATCATCAGCGAGAACCACGTCTTCGACACCCCGCAGCTCCCGGGTGTCCCCATTGCGGGACCCGGCGCACCGGCCGCCCCCGTCGCCGAAGCCTTGACAAAGGACCCGGGCAAAGAACCCTCCCTCCCCGCACCGGAACCGGTGCAGCCGGTGGCACCGAGGGTGCTGGACGAGCGGGCCCGGGCGGCGGCGGCCCTGCTGCTGCAGGTGGTCCGGTCGGAGCCGCGCCTGCGGATCGGGCAGGCGGAGGCCGAGGCGCTGGCGCCGCTGGTCGTGCTGTGGCAGGAGCGCGGCGCCACCCCCGCCGACCTCGCCACCGCGCTGCTGCCCGGCTTGCCGGTGCCGCTGCACTCCCCGGTGGCCGTGCTCCGCGACCGGCTGCGCCGCAAGATGCCGCCGGTGCCCGCACCCCGGGCCGCGGCGGCCCGGTACAGCGAGTGCGGCAGCTGCCACGATCCCGTCCCCCGCCCGGGGATCTGTATCTCCTGCGCGGGCCTGGCACCCCGAACACCCGCGGCGGGCAACAACGCCACCACCCGGGCGGGAATGGCCCGGGTGCGGGAGGCGATGCGGGCGGCGAAGGCCGCCCTGCCGCTGGGCCTGCCCGCCACCTTCACCGGGTAGGCCCAGCGGAGCGGGGCCGGGTTACTTGCGGACCTCGATAGTGCGGAAGCGGTTGGCCACGAACGCGGCGTCGCAGTACGCCGAGTTGGCGGCAGGGTTGGCGCCGGTGCCGTGCAGGTCGGAGAAGCCGGCGGTCTGGTTGACGTAGACGCCGCCGGTCAGGTTGAGCGAGAGCGAGACGCCGGCGTCCAGGCAGGCCTCGATCAAGGCGGTCTCGACGGCCGGGTCGGTGGTGTAGGCACCGGCCGTCATCGCGCCGTGCTCGACGGTGGTGCGGCGCAGCAGCTCGACGGCGGCGGCGGTGGACTCCACGGCGACCGCGAAGGCCACCGGGCCGAAGCACTCGGCCAGGAAGCGGGCGCGGTCGTCCGGCTTGTCGGCGTCCGCCTTCACCAGGGCCGGGGTGCGGATGGTCGCGCCCGGGAACTCGGCGGAGGCCACCACCCGCGGGGCGAGCGCGAGTTCGCCGTACTCGCCGCCGGCCGCGGCGGCGCTGCGGGCCAGCACGCCCGGGTTGACCACGGCGCCCAGGACGGCGGCGGCCCGGGCGTCGTCGCCGAGCAGGCCCTCGACGGCGGCGGCCAGGTCGGCCACCACCTGCTCGTAGCTGCGCTCGCCGTCCTCGGTGCGGATGCCGGTGCGCGGGATCAGCAGGTTCTGCGGGGTGGTGCACATCTGGCCGCTGTACAGGCTGAGCGAGAACGCCAGGTTGTTCAGCATGCCGCGGTAGTCGTCGGTGGAGTCGAGGACGACGGTGTTCACGCCGGCCTTCTCGGTGTACACCAGCGCCTGCCGGGCGTTGTCCTCCAGCCAGTCGCCGAAGCCGGTGGAGCCGGTGTAGTCGATCAGCTTCACCTCAGGGCGCAGCGCCAGCACCTTGGCGGTGGCGGCGCCCTCCGGCTCGGCGGCCAGGCAGACCAGGTTCGGGTCGAAGCCGGTCTCGGCGAGCACCTCGCGGGCGATCCGCACGGTCAGCGCCAGCGGCAGCACCGCGCGCGGGTGCGGCTTGACCAGCACGCCGTTGCCGGTGGCCAGCGAGGCGAACAGGCCCGGGTAGCCGTTCCAGGTCGGGAAGGTGTTGCAGCCGACCAGCAGCGCGGTGCCGCGCGGCACGGCGGTGAACTCCTTGGTCATCACCAGGGGTTCGCGCTTGCCCTGGGGCTTGGTCCAGCTCGCCGAACGGGGCAGCCGGGTCTGCTCGGCGTACGCGTACGCCACCGCCTCCAGGCCGCGGTCCTGGGCGTGCGGGCCGCCGGCCTGGAAGGCCATGCCGTACGCCTGGCCGGTGGTGTGCATCACGGCCTGCGCGAACTCGTGCGAGCGGGCGTTGATCCGGGCCAGCACCTCCAGGCAGACCGCGGCCCGCTCGGCGGGGGTGGCCCGGGCCCAGCCGGGCCGGGCCGCCTCCAGCGCGCCGAGCAGCGCGTCCGGCTCGGCGTGCGGGTAGCCGATGCCCAGTTCGAGGCCGTACGGGGAGGTCTCGGAGCCGACCGGCGCGCCGCCGGCGGGGTGGCCGGGGAGGTCGAACTCCCGCCCCAGCAGGGCCTCGAAGGCGGCCTTGCCGTCGGCGGGGGCGCTCTCCCCGTAGGCCTTGGGGAACTCCGCGTACGGCGACCAGTAGTCGCGGGTGGCGATCGCGGCCAGGGCACGGTCGAGGGTGTCCTGGTGGCGGGCGAGCAGTTCGGCGACCGGCAGGGCAGGGGTCGCAGCGGCCATGGTGCGCTCCTCACGGGGGCGGGGCGGGACGCTCCTCAGCGTAACCGAACGATCGGTCGGTGCAAGGCCCCCGGCCCCGTCCCGTGCGCGGGGATGCCGGTTCAGCGCCGGAAGACCTGGTCCTCGGCGGGCGGGGCGGCCTGCACCGGCCGGTCGAAGTCGCCGAGCCGCACGGTCGTCGCGCCGGAGCCGCTCTCGGCGGCCAGCAGCCGGGGCTCGCCCTGGGCGGCGACGGCGTAGCGGACCGGGGTGCCGTCCCGGTCGGTCATCGTGACGACCACCGCCGCGGCCCCGTTGATCTGCTCGGTGCCCGCCTTGGCGAGGTCCCTGCCCGGGCTGCCGTCGGTGTCCAGGCCGACCTGCCGGGCCATCCGGACGCCCAGGTCGCAGAAGGAGGTGTAGTCCGGGACGCCGCCCTCCACCGGCAGCCACTTGCCGGCGGCCGCCGCGGGGGCGTCCGGCAGGGCGACCGCCAGGTAGTCCTTGTCCGGCCGGATCCAGGCCCGGCCGCCGCTGCGCAGCAGTTCCGCCGAGCCCTTGTCCCGCACGGTGAACCGGCCGGTGCAGGCGCCCGCGCCGTCCTCGGCGAAGGTGCCGTTGAACGGGCCGTCCCGGTGGCCGGGGACGCTGACGGTCAGGGTCAGGCCGGTCAGCGCGGCGCCCGCGGCCCGCGACCCGGCCACCACCTCGGCCACCGGCAGGTCGGCCAGCGGGGTGCCGGTCGGGGCCGGGGCGGCGGAGGGCGCGGCGGGGGCGGACGGGGCGGCGGCGCCCTTCTCGTGGTCCGGCCCGCAGGCCGTCAGCGCGCACAGGGCGAGGGCGGACAGGGCGGTGGCGGCCAGCGGCCGGCGGGTGCGCATCGCGTGGTTCCTCGGGGGGCGTGGGGGAGGACGAAGAGCCCGGAACGCGCGAGTGTGGCAGGAAGGGGGCGGCTCCGCGCACCGGAGCCGCCCCCTTCAGGTGTTCTTGACCGTCCTTTAGGGATCCTTACGGGATGCCCAGTTCGAACAGGACGTAGCCGGCGTACCAGCCGGAGGCCACCGCGACGGTGCCCAGGGTGAACGCGAGGGAGGCCCGGGAGAGCCGCTTGAGGGCGACCGCGATCGGCAGGAAGAGCGGGAAGCAGGGCAGCAGGTAGCGGGAGGTGTTGCCGAAGATCTGCTGGCTGCCGAGGACCAGCACCAGGGTGATGCCGGTGTAGACGAGCAGGAAGACCGGCGGGCGCATCCGGACCAGCAGGAAGATCAGGATCGGCAGCGAGAACACCAGGAACAGCGCGATCAGGTCCTCGGTGGGGTAGCCGAAGATGTAGTCGTGGTGCCCGAACAGCAGGTTCGTGATCACGTTGCCGGTGTGCTTGCCCCAGTCGAAGAAGTGCAGCCAGGCACCGCGCTGGAGGTCGAAGTAGGCGGTCATGCTGCCCATCCGCCAGCTGGCCCAGGCGATGTAGCCGGCGAACCCGAGCGGGGCGATCACCAGGGCGGCCAGCGGGCCGAGCACGCCGTCGCGGCGCTTCCACAGCGCGATCAGCGCGGCCACCCCGACGCCCGCGGCGAGCGCGGCCGAGGTCGGCCGGTTCAGCCCGGCGACGAAGGAGGTGACGCCCGCGGCCAGCCAGTTGCGGGTCATCACGAAGTAGCAGGCCCAGGCGGCCAGCGCGACGAACAGCGAGTCCGAGTAGACCGCCCACTCGACGCCGGAGCCGGGGAACACGCCCCAGACGGCGGCGGCGATCACCGCGGCCCGGTGGCCCGCGATCAGCTTGGCCACCGCGTAGATGCCGGCCGCCGCGACGAACGAGGACAGCACCGAGACCACGATGCCCGCGCCCAGCGAGTTCAGGCCGGTCACCGCGGAGACCATCTTGATCATGCCGGGGTAGAGCGGGAAGAACGCGACCGAGTTCTGCTCCAGCGTCCACGGGCCGGAGGTGGACGGCAGCAGCTTCGGGTCGTAGCCGTTCTGCGCGACCTGCTGGTACCACCAGCCGTCCCAGCCGCCGAGCACGTCCCAGACGTTCTTGCCGCCGCCGAACCGCGGGTCCTTCGTCAGGTACTCCCCGGACCAGGACAGCAGCCACATGAAAGAGGTGAAGGCGATCAGCCGGACCGCCGCGAACGCCGCCAGGGCCGGCCCGTACTCGGCCAGGACGTGCCGCAGCCAGGCGCGGGGGCCGGCGGCGGGCGCGTCGCCGTCCACGGGCGGATCGGGTCGCTCGACCACTTCGGTGTCGGGGCTCGCTGCCATCTCCATCAGGTCCTGTCTGGGTCTCGGGCCCCGCCGGGCCGCCCGGGTGCTCGGGCGAGCCTACGGTACGTACCGCTGGTCTGTACCTGACGGGACGGCCACCTGACTACACTCCCCACCATCGGACGGACGACACCCAGCGGCGGGAGAGACACATGAGTGCACCTGCACCGGAGGGCACCCTGCTGTCGGTGGTCGTCCCGATGTACAACGAGGAGGACGCCCTCCCCGCCTTCGCCGCCCGGATGCGCCCGGTGCTGGACGGCCTCGGCGCCCGCTACGAGGTGCTCGCCGTCGACGACGGCAGCGCCGACAAGACCGCCGCCCTGCTGCGCGACCTGGCCGCCGACTGGCCCGAGCTGCGGATGGTCCGGCTGCGCCGCAACGGCGGCCACCAGGCCGCGCTGACCGCCGGGCTGGACCACGCCGTCGGCGCCTACGTGGCCAGCATCGACGCCGACCTGCAGGACCCGCCGGAGAAGATCCCGGAGATGCTGGAACTGGCCCGCGCCGAGGGCCTGGACATCGTCTACGGGGTGCGCGAGGACCGCTCCACCGACACCGGCTTCAAGCGCTGGACGGCCGGCGGCTACTACTGGCTGATCCGCCGCCTGGTGGGGCAGCAGGTGCCGTCCAACGCGGGGGACTTCCGGCTGCTCAGCCGGGAGGCCGTCGAGGCGCTCAAGGAACTGCCGGACCAGCAGCAGCGGGTCTACCGGCTGCTGGTGCCCTGGCTGGGCTTCCCCAGCGGCGAGGTGCGCTACGTGCGCGAGGAGCGGGTCGCCGGGAGCACCAAGTACCCGCTGACCAAGATGGTCCGGCTCGCCCTGGACAGCGTCACCGGCTTCTCCGCCGCCCCGCTGCGGCTGGCCACCTGGCTCGGCACCGTCGCCTTCTTCACCTGCCTGCTGCTGCTGGCCTTCTGCCTGACCGTCTACCTGTTCGGCGCCACCGTGCCCGGCTGGACCTCGCTCTTCGTCGGCCTGCTGTTCATCGGCGGGGTGCAGCTGATCTGCGTCGGCCTGCTCGGCGAGTACGTGGCCCGGATCTACACCTCGGTGCAGCGCCGGCCCGCCTACTTCGTCGCCGAGGACACCGCGGGCCCGGCCGCCCCCGCCGCCCGGGCCACGGCCGACCGCGACCCCGCCGGGCGGCCCGGGTCCTGAGGGCACCCGCCGGGGCGGGACGGGCGGGCGCCGGGGATACTCGACGCATGGCCGATCACCCCGCGCGCGCCGCCTACACCGTCGAATCGCTGCTCGCCGTCACCGTGCGGGTCTTCAACGAACGCGGCTACGACGGCACTTCGATGGAGGACCTGTCCAGGGCCGCCGGGATCTCCAAGTCCTCGATCTACCACCACGTGCGCGGCAAGGAGGAACTGCTGCGCCTCGCCGTCGGCCGGGCCCTGGACGCGCTGTTCACGATCCTGGAGGAGCCGGAAGCCACCGCGGGCCGCCCGGTGGACCGGCTGGAGCACGTGGTGCGCCGCACCGCCGAGGTGCTGCTGGCCGAACTGCCGTACGTGACGCTGCTGCTGCGGGTGCGCGGCAACACCGCCACCGAGCAGTGGGCGCTGGAGCGGCGGCGCGACTTCGACCACCGGGTCGCCGAACTGGTCCAGGACGCCGTCACCGCCGGGCAGTTGCGCGCCGACGTCGAACCCCGGCTGGCCACCCGGCTGCTGTTCGGCACGGTCAACTCGCTGGTCGAGTGGTACCGGCCCGGCCAGCGCGGCGCCGAGCACCTGCCCGACGCGGTCGCCCGGTTCGCCTTCGAGGGGCTGCGCGCCCGGTGAGCGGGCCGAAGGAAGCGAAGGAGCTGCGCCGGCGGCTGGCCTGGTGGGCCAGGGAGAACGACCGGGTGGCCGTGCTCGGCCCGGACCGCGGGCTCGACCACGGACGGCTGTGCTGGGACGCGCTGGAGCCGACCGGGCTGCTGCACCCGCACTGCGGGCACTGCCGCGACCACGGCGGCCCGCGCACCGACCGGGAGCTGCACGAGCGGCTGGAGGTGCGCGTCCCGGCGGCGCGGGCGGCGGACTGGATGGCCGCCACGCTCTGGCAGGACCTGGTGTTCCGCTCCGACGCCGGACCGGACCCGAGGGCGGTGGCGGACGCCGGGGAGCTGGTCGCGCTGCTCGGCCCGGACGCCGACTGGCGGGCCAACGGCCACGCCGCGCACCCCGCGCCCGGCGGGGCCCACCGCGGCTGGCGGTCCGTCACCGAGTGCACCTTCGACGCGGCGCTGGTCGGCATCGGCGGCGGGTACGCCGTGGTGGTGGTCGCGGTCGGCGAGGACTGAGCGGTCGGCGAGGACCGAGCGGCCGGATCCGGGGCGGCGGTCCTACAGCCCGTCGGCCGGGATCTGGTCGGTCTCCTCGAACACCAGCATGGTGCGGGTGCCCAGCACCTCCGGGATGGACTGGATACTGCCCAGCACCAGCTCGCGCAGCGCCCGGTTGTCGTCGGTGTGGACCAGCATCAGCACGTCGTAGTCGCCGCCGACCAGCGCGATGTGCGCCACCCCGGGCAGCCGCAGCAGCTGCTCGCGCACGGTGCGCCAGGAGTTCTGCACGATCCGCAGCGTGACGTACGCGGAGGCGGCCTGGCCGGCCTTCTCGTGGTCGACCCGGGCGGTGAAGCCGCGGATCACCCCGTCCTCGACCATCCTGGAGATCCGGGCGTACGCGTTCGCCCGGGACACGTGCACCCGCTCGGCCACCGAGCGGATCGAGGCGCGGCCGTCCTGCCGCAGCAGCCGCAGGATCGACCGGTCGACGCGGTCGAGTCTGGACACCTGTTCAGCCGACATGGCCCCCCATCCCTCGTGATTGGACGTGCTGGCCCCAGCAGACCTCCCTTTCGGCCGACTGTCCACCGTCTTGACGGGGATATGGTCAAGATGAACAGACGACCGAACAATCGGTAGGGAGCCCCCACCACCCCGGAGGTGCCCGAGATGACCGTCCTGGACCACAGGAATCAGCCCGCCGAGGCCGACACCGTCCCCGGCTGGCGCCCCGGCGCCACCGCGCCCCGCACCGACCCCGCCCCGCTGCTGCCCGACACCGAGCCGCACCGGGTCCTGGGCACCCCCGCCGCCGACGCGGCCGACCCCGAGCTGCTGCGCGAGCTGTACCGGCGGCTGGTCGCCGGCCGCCGCTACAACCAGCAGGCCACCACCCTCACCAAGCAGGGCCGGCTCGCCGTCTACCCGGCGTCCACCGGCCAGGAGGGCTGCCAGGTGGCCGCCGCGCTCGCGCTGCGCCCCCAGGACTGGCTGTTCCCGTCCTACCGGGACACCCTCGCCGTGGTCGCCCGCGGCGTCGACCCGCTGCAGGCGCTCACCCTGCTGCGCGGCGACGCGCACACCGGCTACGACCCGCGCGCCACCCGCACCGCCCCGCTGTGCACCCCGCTGGCCACCCAGGTCCCGCACGCCGTCGGCCTGGCGCACGCCGCCCGGCTGGCCGGCGACGACACGGTCGCGCTGGCCCTGCTCGGCGACGGCGGCACCAGCGAGGGCGACTTCCACGAGGGCCTGAACTTCGCCGCCGTGCTGCACGCCCCCGTGGTGTTCCTGGTGCAGAACAACGGCTACGCGATCTCCGTCCCGCTGACCCGGCAGTCCGCCGCGCCGACCCTGGCCCACAAGGCGGTCGGCTACGGCATGCCCGGCCGGCTGGTCGACGGCAACGACGCGCTCGCCGTGCACCAGGTGCTCACCGAGGCCGTCGAGCGGGCCCGCTCCGGCGGCGGCCCCACCCTGGTCGAGGCGCTCACCTACCGCATCGAGGCGCACACCAACGCCGACGACGCCACCCGCTACCGGCACGCCGAGGAGGTCGAGGCCTGGCAGCAGCACGACCCGGTCCGGCTGCTGGAGGACGCCCTGCGCGGGCGCGGCCTGCTGGACGAGCAGCTGGTCGCCGACGCCGCCGAGCAGGCCGAGCGGCTGGCCGCCCGGATGCGCGCCGAGTTCCACGCCGACCCCGAACTGGACCCGATGTCGCTGTTCGCGCACGTCTACGCCGAACCCACCCAGCAGCTGCGCGAGCAGGCCGACCGGCTCGCCGCCGAACTCGCCGCGGAGGCCGAGGTGCAGGGCCGATGACCACCGCCACCCGCGAGCAGTCCGGCCTGCGCACCGGCACCATGGCGCAGGCCCTGAACCTCGCGCTGCGCGACGCCATGCACGCCGACAAGACCGTGCACGTGCTCGGCGAGGACGTCGGCGCGCTCGGCGGCGTCTTCCGGATCACCGACGGCCTGACCGCCGAGTTCGGCTCCGACCGCTGCCTGGACACCCCGCTGGCCGAGGCCGGCATCCTCGGCACCGCCGTCGGCATGGCCATGTACGGGCTGCGCCCGGTGGTCGAGATGCAGTTCGACGCCTTCGCCTACCCGGCCATGGAGCAGTTGTTCTCGCACGTCGCCAAGATGCGCAACCGCACCGCCGGGAAGCTCCCGCTGCCGATCACCGTCCGGATCCCGTACGGCGGCGGCATCGGCGGCGTCGAGCACCACAGCGACGCCTCCGAGGCGTACTACGCGCACACCCCCGGCCTGCACGTGGTCACCCCCGGCACCGTCGCCGACGCGTACGGGCTGTTGCGGGAGGCGATCGCCTCGGACGACCCGGTGGTGTTCCTGGAGCCCAAGCGGCTCTACTGGGGCAAGGCCGAGTGGGACCCGGCCACGGCCGTCGCGCCGATCGGGAAGGCCGTGCTGCGGCGCCCCGGGACCTCGGCGGTGCTGGTCACCTACGGGCCCTCGCTGCCGGTCTGCCTGGAGGCCGCCGAGGCCGCGAAGGCCGAGGGCTGGGACCTGGCGGTGCTCGACCTGCGCTCGCTGGTGCCGTTCGACGAGGCCACCGCCTGCGAGGTGGTCCGCTCGCTGGGCCGGGCCGTGGTGGTGCACGAGGCGGCCGGCTTCGGCGGGGCCGGGGCGGAGATCGCCGCCCGGCTGACCGAGAAGTGCTTCCACCACCTGGCCGCGCCGGTGCTGCGGGTCACCGGCTTCGACATCCCGTACCCGCCGCCGATGCTGGAGCACCACCACCTGCCCGGGGTGGACCGGATCCTGGACGCGGTCGCGCGGCTGCAGTGGGAGGAGTGATGGCGGTGGCGGTGGTCCGCGAGTTCACGCTGCCCGACCTCGGTGAGGGACTCACCGGGGCGGAAGTGGTGCGCTGGATGGTCGAGGTCGGCGAGGTGATCGCCGTCGACCAGCCGGTGGTGGAGGTGGAGACCGCCAAGGCGGTGGTCGAGGTGCCCTGCCCGTACGGCGGGGTGGTGACCGCGCGGTACGGCGAGGTCGGGCAGGAGGTGCCGGTCGGCGCCCCGCTGGTGACCGTCGCGGTGGCGCCCGGGCCCGGGGACTCCGGGGGCGGCGGCGAGCCCGCGGTGGAGCGGCCGCTGGTCGGCTACGGCGTCGCCGAGGCCCGGCGGGCCGGACGGCGGCGGGTGCTGCCCGGGGGTGCCCCGGCGGCCCCGGCCGTCCCCGCTGCGGCTCCGGCCCCGGCTCCGGCTCCGGTCGCCCCGGTGGCGGCGGCTCCGGCCGTGGTGGCGGTGATCTCGCCGCTGGTGCGCCGGATCGCCCGGGAGCACGGGCTGGACCTGGCCGCGGTGGCCGGCAGCGGCCCGGACGGGCTGGTCACCCGGCGGGACGTGGAGCGCGCGATCGAGGCAACTGCGGCCCCCGAGCCGGTCGTTGTTCCACGTGGAACCGGACCGGACGAGGAACTGGTGCCGCTGCGCGGGCTGCGCCGGGCGGTGGCCGAGAAGCTCACCCGCAGCCACCGGGAGATCCCCGCCGCGACCTGCTGGGTGGACGCGGACGCCACCGAACTGATGGCGCTGCGGGCCCAGTTGAACCAGGTGCCGGGCCCGAAGGTGAGCGTGCTGGCGCTGCTGGCCCGGATCTGCCTGGCCGGGCTGGAGCGCTTCCCCGAGCTGAACGCGAGCGTCGAGGGCGAGGCGGTGCGCCGGCACCGCGCCGTGCACCTGGGCTTCGCGGCGCAGGGCCCGCGCGGCCTGCTGGTGCCGGTGGTCCGGGACGCCCGGCAGTTCGGCACCGAGCGGCTCTCGGCGGAGCTGGCCCGGCTGACCGAGGGGGCCCGGTCGGGCAGCCTGGGCCCGGCGGAGCTGACCGGCGGGACGTTCACGCTGAACAACTACGGCGTGTTCGGGGTGGACGGCTCGACGCCGCTGCTCAACCACCCGGAGGCGGCGATGCTCGGGGTGGGCCGGATCACCCCCAAACCGTGGGTGCACGAGGGGGAGTTGGCGGTCCGCCAGGTCACCCAGCTGTCCTTCACCTTCGACCACCGGGTCTGCGACGGCGGCACGGCGGGCGGCTTCCTGCGGTTCGTCGCGGACTGCGTGGAGCGCCCGGGGACGCTGCTGCGGGCGCTGTAGGAGCGCGGTAGGAGCGCGGCAGGAGCGCGGCAGGACGCGGTTGGGCGAGGGTAGCGGGTGGACGGCCCGGGTGTCCGGGGTTCGCCGGATTCTTCGGACGATCTGTCCGGTCGGTGTCACTGTGCTGGTGCGTCAGTACACAGGCCGATCGGAAGCGAAACGATTCTCTTGAGCACTCGTCAGCTCGTCCTGGGGAGCCGGTCGTCGAAGGACGGGGCCCCGACGGCCCCGACGGCCCCGGAGCAGCGGGAGCCGTCGGGGCCGGCGGAGCAGCTCCCGGCCGCGGCGGTGTTCCCGGCCGTCTCGCCGTCCGCGCTCCCGTTCCCGGTGGGACCGGTGGCACCGGTGGCACCGGTGGTGCCGGTGGGCGCGGCGGGGCTGGTGCCGGTGCCGGCCGTCCCGGCGAAGCCGACCTGGGCGCCGACGGTGCCCGCGGCGGCCGCTCCGGCGCCGTCCGCGCCGCTGTCGCGGCAGGCCCCGGCGCTGAACCGGGTCGGCCCGGACGACCGGTGGAGCCGGGCCTGGGGGGTGCCGGCGGCCGTCGAGCCGCCGCCCGCGCTGGAGCCGGCCGGGGCGGCCGGGCCGGTGCCGGAGCCGCCGGGGGCCGAGGACCTGGTGCTGGTGCGGGCCGCGCTGGCCGCGGTGGCGGCGGACGCGGACCGGGCGATGGCGCACTTCCACGCGCTGGTGTTCCTGCGCCACCCGGAGCTGCGGGCGATGTTCCCGGCGGCGATGGACGAGCAGCGCACCCGGCTGTTCCGGGCGCTGCGGCTGTGCGCGTCCCGGGCGGGCGACCCGGTGGCGCTGCGGGAGTACCTGGGCCCGCTGGCGCGGCGGCACCGCAAGTACGGGGCGCTGCCCCGGTACTACGCCTCGGCGGCGGACTGCCTGGTGGCGGCGCTGGCCCGGTACGGCGGCAGCGGCTGGGACGGGCGGACCGAGGCGGCCTGGCGGCGGCTGCTGGCGCTGGTGGCCCGGCTGATGGCGGAGGGCGCGGACGAGGAGGCCCGTTCGGCCCCGCCGTGGTGGCAGGCCGAGGTGGTGGAGCACCGCCGGGCCACCCGGGACGTCGCGGTGCTGACGCTCCGTCCGGACCAGGCGTACCCGTTCCGGGCCGGGCAGTGGGCGGCGGTGGAGACGCCGTGGTGGCCGCGGGTGTGGCGGCCGTACTCGTTCGGTTCGGCGCCGCGGGCGGACGGGCTGCTGACGCTGCACGTGAAGGCGGTGCAGGCGGGCTGGGTGAGCAACGCGCTGGTGCACCGGGCGCGGCCGGGCGACGTGCTGCGGCTGGGGGCGGCGGAGGGCGCGATGACGGTGGACCACGCGGCGGGGGAGGACCTGCTCTGCCTGGGCGGCGGCACCGGGATCGGGCCGGTCGCGGCGCTGGTCGAGGAGGTCGCCGAGCGGGGGGCGGCCGGGCGGCGGGTGGAGGTGTTCTACGGGGCGCGGCGGGCCGCCGAGCTGTACCGGCTGGAGGAGCTGCGCGAACTGGCGGCCCGGCACTCCTGGCTGACGGTGCGTCCGGTGGTGTCGGAGCCGGCGGGCGCACCGGCCGGGGCGCTGGTCGGGGACCTGCCGGAGGTGGCGGCCCGGTACGCGCCCTGGCACGGCTTCGCGGCGTACCTGAGCGGCCCGGCGGCGATGGTGCGGGCCGGGGCGGCGGTGCTGCGGCGCTGCGGGGTGCCGGAGGGGAGCGTCCGGCACGACCTGGCGGCGCGGGCGGACTGAGGGCGGTCAGCCCAGGTCGGGGGCGAGCAGGGCGCGGACGCCCTCGATGTTGGCGGCGAGGTAGGCGCGCAGGCTGGGAGGGACGACGTTGACCGAGGTGACGCCCTCGCGGGTGAAGGGGACCCGGACGATCGCGTACTCGCCGTTGGGCTGCTCGACCTCGGGGCCGTGCCGGCGGGACTCGTCCAGCGCGGCGAGCCGGCAGACGAAGAAGTGCTGCACCTTGACGCCGTGCGGGTGCGCGGGGGTGCCGTCCTCGTGGTGGGAGTGCGCGACGGTGTCGACGAAGGCGGGCACCACGTCGGTGACCTTGCCGCCCAACTCCTCGTCCACCTCGCGGTGCAGGGCGGCGACCACCGTCGGGTCGGTGGGCTCGACGCCGCCGCCGGGGGTGATCCAGTACGGGTGCGGGGAGCCGGGGCGGACCCGGCGGATCAGCACCAGCGAGGCGGGCGCGTGCGGGTCGTCCGGGTCGACCTCCAGCAGGATCGCGCGGGCGGTGCGTTTGACGACAGGACGGACCGGGCCCGACATGGCTGCCACCTCCGGGGCGCGAGCGTTGTGCGGGAGTCTCCCGCGCGGCGGCGGGCGCGAAACTCGCACACGAGGACGAATCGGAGGTACCTGTTCCGCCGGACGGGTGGAACGGCGGGTCCGGGAGTGTCAGGAGGTGGCGAGGGGTGCGGCCGCTGTGGATCTTCGATTCGACCGGTCGGGCGGGCCTGCGCCTCGCAAGGCGCCGATTCGGTCGGTCGTGCGCCTTCAAATAGAAGGCGAATTGCCTGATGTGTGGGGCATTGTCATTGCAGCGGTGCCCGCCCTGTGCTCAAATGTCCGCCTGCCGGGCGGACTCGGAGCACCCTCCTCCGAGCGCCATTCGACGCCCGGGGGATGGGGATGAGCATGCACCGGACCGGGCGACCGGCAGGGCGGACCACGGCCCCCGCGGCCGACGGCGCGATACGCGCGCCGCGGGCGCCCACCCTGATCACCTCGGTGCAGCGCGCCCTGCGCCTGCTGGAGGCGGTCGGCTCGCACGTCCACGGCGCCACCGCCAAGCAGCTCGCCCGCTCCGCCGGACTGCCCCTCGGCACCACCTACCACCTGCTGCGCACCCTCACCCACGAGGGCTACCTGCGGCGCGAGGACGGCCGGTTCTACTACGGCGACTCGGTCGGCGGGATCAGCCGCGCCGACACCCGGCAGTCCGAACGCGTCCGCCTGCACGGGCGGATGGAGGAGCTGCGCGACGAACTCGGCGCCGCCGTCTACTACGCGGTCTACCAGGACGGCGAAGTGCGGCTGGTCGACGTGGTCTCCGGCGCCGGGCAGCCGCCGGTCGAGGAGTGGGCGGACTTCCGCGCCACCGCGCACGCGCACGCCATCGGGCTCTGCCTGCTCTCCCAACTCGGCGCCGAGGAACGGCTCGACCACCTCTCCCGGTACCGCCCCGCCGCCCTCACCCCCTCGACCTCCGGCGACGTCCGCACCGTGCTGCGCCGGCTGGAGCGGGTCCGGCCGACCATGCCGGTGCTGGAGCGCCAGGAGTACGCGCTCGGCACGGTCTGCGCGGCCGTGCCGATCACCGTCGGCTCGGTGGTCGCCACCATGGCCATCTCGCTCCCGCTGGAGCAGGGCGACCGGCTCGGCCCCGCCGCGGCCCGGCTGCGCTGCCTGGTCGGCGCGATGTTCCCGGCGTTCGTCCGGGGCGGCGGGGGCGGTGCGGTGGGGTGATTCCGTGTGCGGTTCGTTCACCATTTGAAAAAGCGGACCTTGTCCGCATCGGCCGCAAACATGGACGATGGGCGTCGAACAGGGAATCAGGGGACAAAGAACCACAGACGCAGCCACCCGTCCGCAGGGACCCGCACGGCCCTCGGCGCACCGTGCGGGCAGAACGAGAGGTACTGGCGCATGCACAACACGGTCCGAGCCCGGATGGCGATGCACCTCGTGGTGTCGAGCGAGCTCTCCTTCCGCATCGCGGTCGACCTGGACTACGACGGCGACGACCCGTTCGCCGTCCGCCTCACCTTCCACCTGCCCGGCGACGAGCCGGTCACCTGGGTCTTCGCCCGGGAGCTGCTGGTGGACGGGACCGGCCGGCCCACCGGCGAGGGCGACGTGCACGTCCACCCGGCCGACGAGGACCTCGGCGAGACCTGCGTCGTGCTGCGCTCCCCCGCCGGCGACGCCCTGCTGCGGGCGGCCACCGCGCCGCTGCTGGCCTTCCTGGCCCGCACCGACCGGCTGGTGCCGATGGGCCAGGAGCTGTCCGGCGGGGAGCTGGACGAGGAACTGGCCTCGATCCTCTCCGGCACCGGACACGAGAACGCGGGCTGACCCCGGGTGCGTTCCGCGGGCGGCCCGGCGTCGGCGGGCCGCCCGCGGGCGGTCAGTCCTCCTTGAGCGCCAGGTTGAGGCCCCAGGACACCAGGCTGATGATCAGCGCGCCGAGCAGCGCCGACCAGAAGCCCTCGACGTGGAAGTCCAGGCTCAGCTTGTCCGAGGCCCAGGAGGTCAGCCAGAGCATCAGGGCGTTGATCACGAAGGTGATCAGCCCCAGCGTGAGGAAGAACAGCGGCAGCGAGAACAGCTTCACCAGCGGCTTGATCAGGAAGTTGATCACCCCGAAGACCAGGGCGACCCCGATCACGGTGAGCGCCTTGTGCTGCCAGTCGTCCCCCGAGAGCGTGATCCCGGTGACGATCCAGGCGGCGACCCAGATGGCCGCCGCGTTGACGAGCGTTTTGATCACGAAATTCTTCATGCTGCGGATGGTGGCAGGCCCGGACGGCCGCGCGGAAGCTCTCCGGGACGGTGTTGTTGAATGGGGCCCGACCCGGGAGAGGAGCCGAGCCCCCGATGAAACTGTTCCGGCTGGACGAACTCGACGCCGAGCGAGCCGGGAGCGACGGCGCGTACCTGCGCTTCCTGAAGCAGCCGACGATGTCCGCCGGCCTGTACGCGCTCTCCCCCGGCGACACCGACCCGCAGACCCCGCACGCCCAGGACGAGATCTACCTGGTGGTCAGCGGCCGGGCCGAGCTCACCGTCGGCCGGGAGACCGCCACGGTCGGGCGCGGCAGCGTGGTGTTCGTCCCCGCCGGGACGGAGCACCGCTTCCACCACATCACCGAGGAACTGCGGGTGCTGGTGGTCTTCTCCCCGCCGGAGGACTGACCCGTGCCGAGGCCGCACCCGCGCAGGAGGACGAACCCGTGAAGCTCACCGACGAACTGTGGGCGGCCGCCGAGCCGACCTACCGCCGGATCCTCGACCACCCCTTCCTGCTCGGCCTCGCCGACGGCACCCTCCCGCGCGCCGCGTTCCGGCACTTCGTCGTCCAGGACTCCCACTACCTGCGCGACTACGCCCGGGCGCTGGCCGTCTGCGCCGCCAAGGCCCCCGGCGAGGACGAGGTGCTGGCCTTCTGCAACGACGCGGTCGGCGCGATCGCCGCCGAACAGGAGATGCACGGCGAGTTCATGTCCGCGCTCGGCGGCGCCGCCGAGGGCGACGAGGTGGTGCGGCCCACCACCCGGGCCTACACCTCGTACCTGCTGGCCACCGCGTACGGCGGCTCCTTCGCCGAGGCGCTCGGCGCCGTCCTGCCCTGCTACTGGATCTACGCCCGGGTCGGCGAGGAGCTGGCCCGTCGCTCCTCCCCCGAGCCGCTCTACGCCAAGTGGATCGCCGCCTACGGCGACGAGGGCTTCCAGAGCGTGGTGCGCCGCGTCCTGGACCTCACCGACCGGATCGGCGCGGAGCTGTCCGCGGCCGAACGGCGGCGCGTGGTCGAGCACTTCACCACCACCTCGCGCTACGAGTGGATGTTCTGGGACGCCGCCTGGCGCGGCGAGACCTGGCCGGTCTGAGGGTTCTCCCGGGGCCGCGCCCGGCCGGGACTCAGGGAAGGATCTCCGGGTTCTCTCCGGGCCGGTCCCCCTCGATTTCGGCTCCCGGCGCCGCCTACGATCGAAGTGTCGAGATCGAGGGAGCGGGAACGCAGCCGGAACCACCGGCACCGACCCCGAGGGGAGAAGGTACGGACATGGCCGAGCTCTGGAAGTCGCTGCCCTCGTGGGTGCGCAACATCGTGGTCCCGATCCTGCTGCTGGTGATCGCCTGGAAGATCTTCTGGACCATCGTCGGCGTGGTCGCCGGCATCGTGGGCTTCGCCATCAACGTGCTGGTCCTGGTCGGCATCGCCGCCGCCGTGGTGATCCTGATCAAGAAGGCCGCCAAGAACTAGCCGGCCCGGTAGCCGGCCCGGCTGCCGAGGGCAGCGAGGTAGTCGTCGAGGTCCCGGCCCGGGGTGAAGCCCCGGGACCGGGACTTCCGCGTGTCCAGCACCACCCGGTGCGCGAGCTGGTCCAGCGCGTACCGGGTCAGCTGCGGGCGCCGGCCGACCGCGAGCGCCGCCAGCCCGGGCGGCACGTGCAGCAGCCGGGCCCGGCGGCCGTGCGCCGCCAGCACCCGGCGCAGCGCCGCGTCCCGCCGGTACGGGGCCCGGTCGGCGACGTTGTACGCGCCCGGCGGCCAGCCCGCCGCCGCCAGGCACGCCTCGGCCAGGTTCTCCACCGCGGTCAGGCTCAACTCGACGTCCCCGCCCGGCAGCGCCAGCACCCCGTACCGCACCGACGCCAGCAGTCGCGGCACCAGGTGCGGGTCCCCCGGTCCGTACACCGCGCGCGGGCGCAGCACGACGGCGCCGGCGGCGAGCGCGAGGGCGTCCGCGCGGGCCTTCGTCCGGCCGTAGGCGTTCAAGTGCCCTGCGGCGGTGGGGTGCTGCTCGCCGACCAGGGACCGGTCCGGGCGGGGGTCGTAGACGCTGGCGCTGCTCACGAACACGAAGGGCGTGCCGGCGGCGGCCGCCAGCAGGCGTTCGGTGGCCCGCACGTTGACGGTGTGCTGGTGCCGTTCGGCGGGGGAGCCCGGCGGGTGGTCGCCGACGGCCGCGGCGCAGTGCACCACGAGGTCCGCCGCGCGCAGTTCGGGCGGGGCGGGGGCGTCGGCGGCGGCGTCCCACGGCACGTGCACGCCGTGCCGGGCGGGGCGGCGGCCGAGCGCGAGCACCCGGTGGCCGCGGGCGGTGGCGAGGGCGGCGAGGTGTCCGCCGCAGAAGCCGGTGGCGCCGGTCAGGGCGAGGGTCAGCGGGGGCACGGGGGCTCCTCCGGGCGGGCGGGTAC
>NZ_JOGH01000099.1:0-26083 GCF_000721345.1 Kitasatospora sp. NRRL B-11411
CCGGGCGCGCCCGGTTCGTGGGGGTGGGGCGCGCCCGGAGCGGGTGGGGCGGGGGGTGGTCAGGTGTGCAGGAAGCGGGCGGCGATCTCGTGGGCGAAGGCCATGATCGTTTCCTGCGGGCTGATGCCGGTGACGCCGGGGAGCACGGAGGCGTCGCCGACGTGCAGGTTGTGGTGGCCGTGCGGGCGGCCGAGTTCGTCGCACACGCCGCCGCGCTCCGCCGGGCCCATCCGGCACGAGGCCGTCGAGTGGACGGACACCAGTTGCCAGTCGCCGGGTTCGACGCCCGCGCAGGAGGCTTCCACCTCGGCCGTGTCGTGCAGGGGCGGGGCGGCGGCGACCGGCGGGAGGAGTTCCACCGCCCCGGTCGGTGGGGGGGTCAGTGGGGCGGGGGGCCGAGGAGGCCGGTTTCGTGGGCGAGGATCGCGGCCTGGACGCGGTTGTCCAGGCCGAGGCGGGTGAGGATGCGGTTGACGCGGCTCTTGACGGTGCCTTCGGTGAGGCCGAGGCCGTCCGCGATCTGGGCGTTGGAACGGCCGCGGGCGACCAGGACCAGGACTTCCAGTTCCCGTTCGGTGAGCGCTTCGAGTGCCCGTTCGCGGTCGTCGTGGACGCGCGGGGTGCCGATCAGCAGTGCTGCGGGCAGTGCGGTCACCGCTCCGACGAGGCGGCGGGTCACGCTCGGGGCGAGGACGGACTCGCCGTCGGCCACCACCCGGATCGCCCGGGCCAGTTCGTCGGGACTGCTGTTCTTCAGCAGGAATCCGGTGGCGCCGGCCCGCAGGGCGGCGTGCACGTACTCGTCGTGGTCGAAGGTGGTGAGGACGAGGACGCGCGGGGCGGGGTGGTCGGCGTGGGGCCAGTCGGCGAGGATCCGCCGGGTGGCCTCGACGCCGGTCGTGCCGGGCATCCGCACGTCCATCAGGACCACGTCCGGGCGCAGGTCGAAGGCCAGGGCCACGGCCTGTTCCCCGTCGCCGGCCGTCCCGACCGCCCGGAGGTCCTCCCGGCGGTCGATCACGGCGCGCAGCGCTTCGCGCACCATCTCCTGGTCGTCCACCACCAGCACCGCGAGCGGGGTCACGCCACCGCTCCGGCAGCCGGGCCCAGGGCTCCTGACGGCGTGTCGGCCCCCAGCGGCAGGGTGACGGACAGCCGCCATCCGCCGTCGTCGCGCGGCCCGGCGTGCACCGTTCCGTCGAACGCGGCGGCCCGTTCGCGGATGCCGAGCAGGCCCCGTCCGGAACCCGGTACGGGTCGGTGTCCGGGGGCCGGCGGGCCGTTCTCGACCAGGAGGGTCAGGGCGTCGGCGGTCCTGCGCGCCTCGATCCGCACCCGGGTGGGGCCGGCGTGCTTGAGGACGTTGGTCAGTGCCTCCTGGGCGACGCGGTAGGCGGAGAGCCGGATCGCCGCGGTGAGCGCGCCGGGTGCGGCCAGGGCGTCGTCCACCGAGGCGGTCACCCGGCAGCCCGCGGCCTCCAGCACGGACGCGAGCCGGTCCAGGTGGGCGAGTGACGGTTCCGGTGCGAGATCGTCGGCGCCGTCCGCCGGTGCCAGCAGTCCGAGGATGCGCCGCATCTCCACCAGGGCGGTGTCGGCGGTCCGCGCGATCCGCTCCACCCCGGGCCGTCCGTCGCCGGGGTCGCCGCCCTCCCCGGCGAGCGCTTCGCCGGTGGCGCGGGCCTGGACGGCGATCGCGCTGATGTGGTGGGCGACGACGTCGTGCAGGTCGCGGGCGATGCGGGCCCGTTCGGTGCGGACGGCCTGCCGGGCGTTGGCCTCCCGTTCGGCGCGCAGGCGGGCGTTGAGCAGGCGCAGCCGCCCGGCCTGGACGCCGATCCGCCGTCGTCCCCGGCCCAGGAACCAGGCGGTGGTGAGGAAGACCGTGTACGTGGTGGCGCTGGTCGGCTCGACGGAGCCGAGGTGCGCGGGCAGGGCGCGTCCGCAGAGCAGGTCGGTGCCGACGGCGGTGGCCAGCGCGAGCGCCGCGGCGGGTGCGCTGCGCGCCGCGGGCGCGTAGCGGGCGGCGGCGTACACCCCGAGGACGAGCAGGTAGGGGCCGGGCGTCTTGCCCGGCACCGGGTCGGCCGCGGCGAACAGCACGAAGGCGGCGGTCATCGCGGCGAGGACGGCCACCGGCCGGTGGCGGCGCCACAGCAGGGGCACGGTCTGCGCGCCCCAGAGCAGGGTGCCGGCCGCGCTCGGCGCGGGGTCGCGGGCCAGCAGGGTGAGCACGTCGAAGGCGGTCAGGCCGGCGCCGAGCGCCGCGTCCGGCAGCCACGGCCGTCGGGCCAGCAGGTCGGCGCACCGGTGGGTGAGGCGGCGCGCTGCGGCCGCCGGGTCCGTTGTCATCACTGTCATCACTGGTCGTCAAGGCTAACGGCCGGGGCGCGGGCGGCGATCCGCCGTCCGGCCGCATCGAAAGGTGCGTGCGCGACGGCGGCCTCGCCCGGCGGGACGATCCGCGCGGTGCCGGTCCGTCCCTAGCGTCGGCTGCGGTCCGGAGTTCCCCGGGCCGACCGCCGACCGATCGGACCGACCCGCCATGACCGACCGTCCGTCCCTGCGCGCCGCCGCCGGGCCCGCGCTCCTGCTGCTGCTCGGGACCGTCGCGCAGTGCTTCGCCGTCGGCGGGCGCTTCGACCTGGCGCCGGCCGCCTGGATCTTCCCCGTCCTGCTGCTGCGCTTCACCCGGACCGGCCGGCCCTGGTGGGGCGGGCTGGGCGTCTGGGCGGCCAACACCGTGGCCGCGCTGTGCTGGCTGGTGGAGTCCCGGATGGGCCTCGTGCCCGTCACCGTCGCCGGGGCGGCCGCCCTCTCGGCCCTGCTCGCGCTGCCGTTCCTGCTCGACCGGCTGCTGGCGGCCCGGCTGCGGCCGGCCGCCGCGCTGCTGCTGTTCCCCGCGGCGTTCGCCGGGGCGGAGTTCCTGATCACCCTGGTCTCGCCGTTCGGCACCGCGTACGGCAACCTCGCGGTCACCCAGGACGGCGACCTGCCGCTGCTCCAACTGCTCGCGCTGACCGGCTCGTACGGCGTGGCCTTCCTCGTCGGCTGGTTCGCCGCCGTGGCCAACCGCCTGCTGGAGCAGCGCTCCTGGCGCCTCGCGCGCCGGGCCGTCGCCGTCCACCTGGCCGTCCTGCTGGCGGTGCTGGGCGCGGGGAGCGTCCGGCTCGCCTTCCTGCCGCCGCGGGCGCCGACCGTCCGGGTCGCCGGGGTCAGCGCCGACCGGGCCGCCCTGGACGGGCAGCGGGCCGCCTTCGCCCGGGTGCCCGGCGGCTCGCGCCGCGACCTCGCCACGGCGCCGGCCGCCGAGCTCCAGCCGGCCGTCACCGCCGTCGAACGCAGCCTGCTCGACGCCACCCGGCGGGAGGCCGGGGCCGGCGCGAAGATCGTGGTCTGGCCCGAGGGCGCCGTCAAGACCCAGGATTCGTACGCGGGTTCGGTGATCGCGCACGCCCAGGACGAGGCGCGCCGCTCCGGGGTCTACCTGGAGATCGGCATCGAGACCTTCGGCGCCACCGGCCCGGCGTACGGCCGCGACCTGGTGTTGCTGATCGACCCGGCGGGCGCCGTCCGGTGGACGTACGACAAGGCGCACCCCATCCCCGGCTCCGAGTCCTACACCCCCGGCGACGGCGAGGTGCCCGTCGTGGACACCCCGTACGGCCGCCTCGCCACCGTGATCTGCTACGACGCGGACTTCCCCGAACTGATGCGGGTGGACGCCGACGTCATGCTCGTCCCCGCCCACGACTGGCGGGAGTACGGCCTCGCGCACACCCGCAAGGCCGCGCTGCGCGCCGTCGAGAACGGCTACGCGCTCTTCCGCCAGGACTCCGAGGGCGTCACCGCGGCCTTCGACCGCCAGGGCCGGGTGCTGGCGACCACCGACTACTTCACCACCGACCGCCAGGCCACCGTGGCGTACCTGCCCACGCGGGGGGCGCCGACGCCCTACACCCGGATCGGCGACACCTTCGCCTGGCTGTGCCTCGCCCTCACCCTCGGACTCTCCACCGCGGCCCTGCTCCGGCCGCGCCGCCCCGGCGCAGCGGCCCCGGCCTGAGCGCGGAGGCGGTGGGCAGCCGGCAGCCCGGAGGAGGCCGGGTCGTCGCCGGTCTCCACCAGGAGGCGGGCGGCGAGCTGCCGACCGAAGCAGGCTTCGACGAGCCCGGGGTGGCGGCCCCGGGTTCCTGCGGTGGTCGGTTCCTGATCCGCCCGTGCCCGAGTACCGGGTAGCCGTCCGAGGGGGGTGAGAAGGCGGGCGGGGCGGGGCCGGGAGTGGCGGGCGGCCGCCCGGCGGCGGGGCGTCGCCGAGGTGCTGCTGACGGCCCTGCAGGATCGGATCCGTCGGCGGCGGCCTTCGGTTCGCCGTGTCCGGGCGGCGGGCTCGAAGCGGTCGCCTCCCGGTCCTGACCGGCAGGCAGGGGGCGGGCCGGGGCTACAGGTCGCCGTGGAGGTGGGCGGGGGTGGTGAGCAGGAGGAGGTGTCCGGCCTGGGCGGCGGGGCGGAAGTCGAAGGGGGTGGTGAAGGGGCCGGTGATCAGGAGCAGGGTGCGGTGGTCGCGCAGGCGGCGGCGCCAGTGGCGGTCGGCGGGGACGGGGCCGTCGAACCAGCGGGTGCCGTCGGGGCGGTGCAGGGTCAGGCGGTGGTCGTCCAGGACGGCCGACCAGCCGGGGTGCGGGTCGGCGGAGCGGTGGAGGGTGTCGAGGCCGGTCCAGCCGTCCGCGGCGAGCACCGGGCGGTGCGGGCAGGCGGGGACGACCAGGACCGGGCGGCCGTCGGGCATCAGCTCCGGCCAGGGCCCGCCGTGCAGGCCGGTGCTGCCGATCATCTCCACACCGGCCCCCTTCCCCCCGACCAGGCCACTCACCCAGCTGCCCAGGGGGTTTCCCGAGGACAACAACATCATCGGGCAGGACACCGCCCCGAAGAGGGCGAACAGGAAAATGAACTGACACGACGTCAATAACCGGCGGGGGCCTCGCCGGTCATGGCGTCCCCCGCACGGCGTCCCCGGGAAGGGGACGGGTCCCCGGGGGCTACCGCTTCCGTACGGCGTTCCAGAAGTCGTTCTCGTCGCAGTAGCGGTCGCTCTCCTTGAGGAGTTCGCACACCTCCTCCCATCCGGTCGCGTCGCCGCTGAATTCGGATGCGGCGGCGAGGAATTGGCAGTCCGTCACGTCGAACCTGTCGGTCCGGTCGAACGTCCGGGGCCTGACCAGGCGTTTCGCCTTCGCGCTGGGGTTTCCGGTCGCGGTGGTCGCGGGTTCCGCTGCTCCGGGGGTGCGTTGCACGGTGAGGGCGGCCATCGACTGGCCCGGGGCGCCGCGCATCTCCCTGCCGTGCGGTCGGGCGTTGACGACCGAGATCCGGGCGATGTCCCCCCACGGGATCCGGAGTTGCGCGCTCGACCTCCCCCTGCGGACGGCCACCGTCACGCCGAGGGAGTCCACTCCCACGGACTTCCGCCAGGCCAGCGGCCCGGAGAAGGAGAGCCAGAGGCAGAGGAGCCCGAAGAGCCCGATACCCAGTTCGAGGGCCGACACGACCAGGATGTCCGCGAGCGTGGTGGAACTGTCGGCCTTCGAGTTGACCGCCATCACGACGGCTGCCGCCACGAACCCGGCCCCGAGGACGAGGCCGGGCCCGGACACGGATTCCCTGGGGACGCTTGCCGTGGCGGACCGATCGGGCCCGATCGACCGCCGCTCGGTGGGCGGTTGGGACTTCTTCCGCCGGTCCGGGCTGCGCCGGGGCTTGCGCGGCTTCGCTTGCTGCGGCGGGTCCACCGGGGCCCGGCCCTCTGGGGCCTGGTCCTCTGGGGCCTGGTCCTCTGGGGCCTGGTCCTCTGGGGCCTGGTCCTCTGGGGCCTGGCCCACCGGGGCCGGAGCGGCCGGTACGGGTTCCCGCTCGGTCGGGGTGTAGGCGGCGGGAGGTTGTTCGCGGAGTGCGGTGAGGGTCTGGGCGGTCTGTGCCGCGGTGGGGCGCCGGGCGGGGTCCTTGGCGAGGAGTTGTCGGACGAGGTCGGCCAGCGGTGCGGGGACGCCTTCGATGTGGGGTGGTTCGGTGTCGAGGTGCTGGTGCATCCAGGCGGCGAAGGTGGGGCCGGGGAAGGGGTGGGTGCCGGTCAGCAGGGTGTGCAGGGTCGCGCCGAAGGCGTACATGTCGCAGCGGGGGGTGGCCTTGTGCCCCGTCCACTGCTCGGGCGGTATGTAGGGGGCGGAGCCGATGACGACGCCGGTGGAGCTGAGGTGCGCGGTGGCCTCGGTGTAGCTGGCGATCCCGAAGTCGAGGATCTTCGCGGTGTCCTGGTCGAGGTGCATCAGGTTGGCGGGTTTGATGTCGCGGTGCACCACGCCCCTGCGGTGGGCGTGGTCGAGCGCGTCGGCGACCTGGGCCATCAGGGCCGCCGCCCGCTCCGGGGCCAGGCCCCGGGGGTGGCGGCGGAGCAGGTCGGCGAAGGTCCGGCCCTCCAGGCGTTCCATGACGACGTACGGGTGGCCGTCGCTGTCGCCGATGTCGTGGACCACCGTGATGCCGGGGTGCTGGAGCGCGGCGACGGTGCGGGCCTCGTTGCGCAGCGACGCGAGCAGCTGCGGGTCGCTGCCGAGCGCCGCGAGCACGATCTTCACCGCCACGGTGCGGCGCAACTGCTCGTCGTGCGCCGCCCAGACCTCCCCCATGCCGCCGCGCCCCAGCCGTTCCGTCAGCCGGTACCGCTGCCCCAGCAGCGTTCCAGAATCCACCCCGTGGCACCTTCCGCCCGTCCCGGAGCGGGCACGGCCCACTCCCCCGTGGAGAAGAGTCAACCACCAAGGCCGGCCCGCGGACAGGCCGTCAGTTCGATGGCCGTCCGGTGCGGCCTGCGCTGCGGAGCGTCCGGCGGTGCCGATGCGGCCGGTGCGGCCGGTGCGGCCGGTCCGGGGTCACAGCCAGTCCTTCCGGACGGCTTGGGCCCCTGCCTGGAAGCGGCTCTCGGCGCCCAGGCGGTTCATCAGGTCCTGCATCATCCGGCGCACGGTCCGCAGGGAGAGGCCGAGTTTGCGGCCGGCGGACTCGTCGGTGTGGCCTTCGCCCAGGAGTTTGAGCAGGGCGCGTTCGGATCCGGTGAGGTCCTGGTCGTCGCGGGGGGCGGGCCGGCCGAACTCGGTTCCGCTGCGCCACAGTTCGTCGAACAGGGCGCACAGGGGCTGGATGAGGGCTTCGCCGTGCAGTTCGAGTGCGCCGCGGCGGCCGTCGCTGGGGTCGGTCGGGATCAGGGCGGTGCTGCGGTCGACGATGACCAGGCGGATCGGCAGGAGCGGGACGGTGCGGGTCAGACCGCCCAGGTCGGCCAGCCAGCGGGCGTAGCGCAGGGTGTCGGGGTCGTTGCGGAAGCTGTCCTGGAAGATGCTGCGGATGACCACCCCGCGTTCCAGCGCGAGCTGGTTGGGGTGCTTGCCGGCCTGGATGGAGTCGGGGCGGACGGCTCCCCCGCGCATCAGGGACAGGCACTCCCGGGTCGCGGTCGCCGCGAGTTCCTCCAGGCGGTCGCGGACGGCTTCGAGGGAGTCCAGTCGCAGGACCATCTCGTCATCGGGCCGCCGGTCGACGTACTCGGCGGAGAGGGCGGCGATCGCGGCCCGGGCGCTCTCCAACTGCTGCTGGCGGAAGAGCAGTTGGTTCTGGTTGCGGGCGAGCAGCCTGGTCAGTCCGACCTCCGGGCTGACGGCCCGTAGCGTGTGGGAGCCGGCCGCGGGCCGAAGGAGCGTCAGTTCCAGTAGTTCGTCGAGCGCTTCGCGCACCTCCGCCTCCGGCAGGTGCAGGTTGGCGGCGATCCGGTCGACCCCCCAGTCCGGTTCGGCCAGCAGGCTCCGGTAGACACCCTCCGTCAGTGCGTTCAGTCCGAGTGCTTGCAACACCGCGCTGTCCTCCCCGTGTCGAAGATCGTCATCATCGGTGCGCGGCGACCGGGGGCGCAATGCCTCTGCAGACGAAATGATCCGGCACACAGATGATCTGGCACGTAGATGCCGAGTGACTTGATGCCAGCCGTACGGCCGTGACATCGCCTTCCCCGGGCGGCAAGCTCTTCCTCAGCAGCGGAGAACACCACGAAAACGGGGCGAGTTCCGCGAACCATTCACCGGCACGGAATCAGTGACGAAACAGGAGAGAACAGTCGTGGCTCACTCGATACGCATCGTATGCACTGCTCTGGTCGTGGCATTCACCGCCGGCCTGGGCGCCGCCGCCGCGGGCAGCGCCGTCGCGGACCACTCGGGCGCCCGACACACCGTCATCGCCTCGGGCTTCGACTGGGACAGCGCGCGTCCCGCACCACCCACGCAGAGCTGACGGGATCCCGTGCACCTGGTCGCAGTGACTCTCGTCCGTCCTGACCCGGCGCCGTCGCAGCTGACGGCCGCAACGGTCACCGATCTGATCTGGGTCCACAGCCGGCCCGAAGACCGGGTCGAGCACATCCGCACCCGCGTCGACCCCGACCTCTACCGCATCGCTGCCGCGATCATCGCGGACACTCCGGATGCGGCGGTTGCGAACCTGCGCCGCGTCTGCGAACGCGCGCTGCGGCACGCGCCGTCCCTGCGCGGCTGGCACCTCGTCCCCGCGTAGGAACTCTCTCCCGAGCACTTGAGCGCTTGAGCGCTTGAGCACCCGCGCACTCGCGCACCCGCGCACCCGGGTGCAGTCGTGCCGGGAGATCGAGAACCGCCTGCCAGCTCCCGTCCGAACTCGCGGAATTCATGCGGGATTCGTGCGGAATCCATGCGGAATCCGTGCGGGAAAAGCCCGCCCCAATGCCCTGGCGACGGCCGGGGGCACCTCCTCCGTTCCCTTTTCCCGAAAGAAGGTTGTCCGCCATGTCCGTCTTCGCCAAGCTCGCCACCGTCGCCGCCCTCGCCGTGCCGATGCTCGTCGCCGTTCCCGGGACCGCCAGTGCCTCCACCACGTCCGGCTGTTCCAGCGTCACGCAGATCGGCAGCACCGCCTACCTCAACGTCGGCGGGCAGACCATGGCCTCGGTCAAGCAGTACAAGGGCTGCGGGAAGAACTACTCCTACCTGTACGTGTGGGAGGGCTACCGCTCCACCCACAGCAGTTGGAACGTGTGCGCGGCCATCGTCACCAACGGCGGGCACGACGTCCAGGACCCCCAGTGCGACCGCAACGTCGTGGAGATCTGGTCCTCCGGCGCCGCCACCCTGTCGCAGTGCACCCAGGCCCTCGGCTGGAACGGCAACGGCCCCATCCCCTACTCGGGCGACGTCGCCGTCAAGACCGACGTCCGCTGCTGACCACCGCGCCGGTCCGGCGCCCTCACCAGCCCGCTGCCCGGCACCGACGCGGGAGCAGGGCCGACCCTCCGCACCCCCACCGGAAGGAACCACCGCATGGCATCCGTCACCACGAACCGGAACACCGCGACCCGGGGCACCACGAACCGGAGCACCGCGACCCGGAACGGCGCGACCCGGCTGCTGACCGCCGCCGCCGTCCTGAGCGGCCTGCTGTTGAGCGCCGCACAGGCCCACGCGGCACCACCGCCACCGTCCCCGGCCGGGGCGTCGGCGGCCGCCGTCACCACGCTGCCCGTGGTGGACATGGAGGCCACCGTGCTGGCGGCCCAGATCGATCCCCGGCGAGCCGATAACACGCTGACCCCGGGGGCCAAGGACTCGGTGCTGGCCGTCGAGCAGGCCCTGCAGGCCCGCAACCTCCTCGACGCCCGTTGGGTGGACGGGTACTTCGGCACCACCACCATCGCCGCCTACGCCGCCTTCCAGCGCTCCCTCGGCTACAGCGGCCTGGACGCCAACGGGCTGCCCGGCGCCTCCTCCCTCGCCGCACTCGGGCAGGGCCGGTTCACCGTCACCCACCAGATCGGGCCCGGCGCGCGGCTGCAGCGCGACGGGTACACCGTCGACACCCGCACCCAGAACATGCTGACCGAAGCCGAACGCCTCCTGGGCTTCCGCCTCACCCTGGACCAGGGCTCCTACAACCCCGGCGGCGATCCCACCTCCGCCGGCACCCACGACGGCGGCGGCGTGGTGGACGTCAACGTCGACGGCATGTCCAGCACCACCCGCACCGCCGTCGCCCGGGCCTTGCGCCAGGTCGGGTTCGCCGCCTGGGTCCGCAACCCCACCCAGGGCAACTGGCCGTGGCACATCCACGCCGCCGCGATCAGCGACACCGACCTGGCCACCCAGGCCCAGAACCAGACCGGGGACTACTACCTCGGCCTCAACGGCCTGGCCAACCACGCCGCCGACGACGGCCCCCGCATCCCCATCCAGACCTGGGAGCAGTACCAGCGCACCCACTGACCGCGCGCGGCACGACCACCTGAGCACCCGGGCACCTGCACGTCCGCACGCCACGAAACACGTCACGAGAAGCGAGAAGAGAGAGCCATGAAGAACATACGCACCACGCTCACCGTCGTCGGCACCGCACTGGCCCTGGCCGTCCCCCTCGTCGCCGCCACCTCCGCCCCCGCCTTCGCGGCGTCCCGCGACGGGGTCTGCGACTCCGGGGAGTTCTGCTATTACTACAACAGCGACGAGGCCGGCTCGGTCTCCGACTTCACCGGCTCGATCAGCGACCTCGGGGCCACCCAGCCGACCTGCTACGACTTCAAGAGCGCCGGCGCCGGCCAGGGCATCTGCGTCAAGAACAACGCCGCGTCGGTGTGGAACCGCACCGGGCAGACCGTCCGCGTCTACTACAACAGCGGCTATGCCGGTGCCAGCCAGGACTTCGCCCCCGGCGCCAAGGGCAATCTCAACTCCACCCTGAAGAACAACAACGCCTCCCACCTGTTCCTCAGCAGCAGCGGCGGCGGCAGCAACCAGAGCCCCACCAACGACTTCGACCACGGCACCCGCGGCTTCGCCGCCAACAACTGCACCGCCTTCGCGGCCTACCGGATCGCCAGCCGCCTCGGCGTCCCGAACTTCAGCAACTCCTACAGCGGCACCACCTGGGGCAACGCCGCCACCTGGGACGACGCCGCCCGCCGCCTCGGCATCACCGTCAACACCACTCCGACCGTCGGCGCCATCGCCGTCAACGACACCCACGGGGTGTACGGCCACGTCGCCTACGTGAACGCGGTGTACTCCGACGGCTCGTTCGACGTCGAGGAGTACAACTGGAACAACCCCCTCGCCTACGGCACCCGCAGCCACCTCAAGGTCAGCAGCTCGGAGGCCTCCTTCCAGCACATGATCCACTTCTGAGCCGCCACCAGCAGGACACCGGCACCCCCGGGCCGCGGGCAACTCCCCCGCCGGGCTGACCCCGTGGGTGTGCGGGTCGCGGCAGCGTGACGAGGTCCGCCGGAGCCGCAGCAGTACTCATCGAAGCCCCGCCAGGCAGGTGACTTCACCAAGTCGCCTCCGCCCGACGGGGCTTCGATGTGTCGCCGGCCTGCCGGGCAGGGAGGACGGAGAGGGCAGGGAGCCCGGGGAGGGCTGGCGGGGGCAAAGTGCGGGCAAAGTACGATCGGTGGGCTTGTGGATCCCGGTTCTGTGAGGAGTGTCCCTGATGGTGTTCAAGCGGCTTCTCGGCGCCCTGGGCGTCGGCGGACCGACCGTCGACACGGTGCTGTCCACCCCCGCCGTCTACCCCGGCGGCACCGTGCACGGGCAGGTCAACCTGGTCGGTGGCGAGCGGGACGCCGAGATCAACGGTGTCACGCTCTGCCTGGCGGCCCGGGTCGAGGTCGAGTACGGGGACGAGGAGGGGCACACCACCAAGGAGTTCGCCCGGGTGCAGGTCTGCGGCCCGCTGCGGTTGGCCGCCGGGGAGCGACTGGCCGTCCCGTTCGCCTTCCCGGTGCCGTGGGAGACGCCGCTGACCGCGATCGGGGGGCACCACCTGGCGGGCATGGTGCTCGGGGTGCGCACCGATGTGGACATCGCCGGCCAGCTGGACCGCGGGGACACCGATCCGCTCGCGGTGGAGCCGCTGCCGGTGCAGCAGCGGGTGCTGGAGGCGCTGGCGGCGCTCGGCTTCCACTTCCACCGGGCCGATCTGGAGGCCGGTCGGATCCACGGCACGAGCCAGACGCTGCCGTTCTACCAGGAGATCGAGTACAAGGCGGCGGCGCAGTTCGCGCGGCGCTGCAACGAGGTCGAGCTGTCGTTCGTGACGGGCCCTCACCGGGTCGAGGTGGTGCTGGAGTTCGACAAGCGCGGAGTGTTCGGCGGCGATTCGGTGCGCACGTTCGTGCTGGACCACGCGGCGGGGCAGCAGGACCTGACCGGCACGGTGGACGGCTGGATCCGGGGCGCGCTGGGGCACTGACCGCGCGGGGCGGAAGCAGAAGCGGAAGCGGGAACGAAGGACCGACGGGTCGGCGGGGCTGGGTGCTCCGGCGGCCCGTCGGCGGTCGTCCGGCGAAGCGGGGCGGGGCAAGGTCAGACATCTCATGTCGCTGGCGGTCAACTCGGCGGTGGCGGCGTCACGTCCAACCCCTGCAGTCGGTGGCATCTGAGTCTTCAGCCGGCATGTCGGAACCGCCCGGTAGCATCGCCGAGCGTTGTGAAGGGGAGTCCGGAGGGGATCGAACGTGCAGGTCGCGGGTGTTGACTTTCGGGTGAATCATCCAGTTCTGGCGCTGGGATCGACCGATTGGTTGCCGGCGCTGGACTTGCGAGACGAAGCCGCGGTCGGGTGTGACACCCACGTGGTGGTCCGGGTTCAGGCTCAGGTTCGGCTGGTCAGGGTCCGGCTCTTCTCCGAGCCGTTCGAGGAGGGGCCCGGACCGGATCCTTCCTTCACGACTGTCTTCGAGGGGGCGATCTCGTTGGCCGACGGACGGCTGGTCATCGGTGATGTCATGGGTGTGACGCGCTTCGTGAGTCTCGTCGGGGAAGCCGGCAGGCGGCGGATCCGGGTCGCCGTTGACGAGCCCGGCTGGAACGCGGCTGCAGTCGACATCTCTGTCGGCACGCGGCTTTAGGCAGCGAGTGCGACAGCCTGGGCGAAAGCCTGTTCGGAGTCGTAGAGCGTGCGGCTCTGCAAGCAGTGGTGGAGGCAGCCGAGGAGCTTGTTGGACAGGTTCCGCAGAGCTGCGGTGTGCCGCTCGCCGCCGCCGCGTCGGGCGTCGTAGTGCTCTCGGGGTTCGTGCGAGCGCAGGGCGGCGAAGGCCCACATGTAGCCGGCGGAGCCAGCCTCTGGTTCTTGACGGCTCTGGCGACCACGACGCGGCTGCGGCCGGAGGCCCGGGTCACCGGTGCGGCGCCGGCATATGCCTTCAGAGCCCGGGCGTCGACGAAGCGGTGCCGGTCGTTACCGATCTCTGCGAGGACGCGGGCTCCGGACGTGACGGACAGCCCGGGGAAGCTGGTGATGATCTCCGCGTCGGGATGGGAGAGGAACGCCTCCTCGGTGGCCGCGGCAAGGTCGTCGACGCTCCGGCAGGTGGCGTCGAGTTGCTGGATGAGGGCCTGGGCCTGCTTGCCCATGGCCTGCTCGACCGTCGGCAGGTGGTGCAGGCACTCCCTGCGGAAGATCTCCCGGAGCCGTTCGACCTCCACGTCGGTCCTACGCCGGAGCCGTCCGGCGCGGTTGAGCAGAGCACGCAGTTGGCTGCGGGTGAGTCGGGCCGCCGCCGGGGTGGGTGCCGTGGCCAGGACCGCTCGGGCGTGCTTGGAGTCGAGGCCCAGCGTGCCGGAGCCGTGGAACGCCTGGAGGGCGGCCGGGTAGTACTCGCGCAGGTGGGAGCGGAGTCTGTTGACCATCTGGGTCTTGTCCCAGACCGCGTCCTGGTGGGCTCGGGCCAGCACGGCGACGGCCTGGACGAGTTCACTGTCGATGGGAAGAGCCCGGTGGGCGGCCATGTCGGTGCGGAGGATGTTGGCCAGGACGCGGGCGTCGGCGGCGTCCGACTTGGCCCGGGAGATGCTGCTGCGGTCGCGGTAGCGCGCGGCGGCCAGTGGGTTGATCGCGTAGACGTTGCGCCCGGTTGCCCGCAGACCGGCCACCAGGAGACCGCGCGGAGTCTCGATCGCCACCGGTATGGGCTCCTCGGGACTGTCGCCGTGGCGGGCCAGCAGCTCCAGCAGCTCATTGAAGCCGGCGCTGTCGTCGCTGATCCTCAGCTTGGCCAGTTGGGTGCCGCCCTGGTCGACCAGCGCGATGTCGTGGTGGTTCTCGGCCCAGTCGATACCGCAGAAGATGTTGCTCAACCTCGTTCTCCTGTTTGCGAGTTGCGTCAGTGGTGGTCGGCTCCGTGCGAAGCACGCGGCGCTCTAATAGAAGTGCTCGGGGCGCGCCATCTCATGAGCCGTTCGTGTCTCCAGCGACCGGCAGGGACCTCGGTCTGTTGGAGAGCTCCGGGCTCGCGAACTGCTGAGAGGCCGGTTTGTGAGGTGGTACCCGTTTCGAGGCGATGTTGAGGAGCGGTGTCACTTGGTGGGACGGGCGGAAACACAGCCGATCAGGGCAAACTCGCGCGAGTGTGCTGGGCTGTATCTGTCAGGCTGCTCCGCCGTGAGCACTTCGAATGCCCTGCCGATTCTGCGAACTCCCGATCTGCTGAGCGCCCACCAAGTCATCCAGCGTCTGCTGAGCCTTGCCATCCCCATGGGCGAGGTCCTCGTTGACGTGGAGACGCAAGCACTGACGCTGGCAGAGGCACAGCGCATGGTTGCTGCCTTCCCGGAGGCCTGGGTGTGTCCTGATGACCCGTATCGGCCTGAGTCCAACGATGAGATCCGGCGCATGATCGCGGCAGGGGATCCGCGGATGGTGGCACTGCTCCCGGTGACGCTCTACCTTGAGGACCAACCGGTCGGGTCGGTCGAGGAGGCGTTTTTCGGTGTGATCGGTTCGGGGAGAGGCCGGATTACCTGGGACTACTTCGCCTGGCCGGCCGTCCCGGAGCTCGATCTGGAGATGGTCAGCAAGGATGCCCATCTCCAGATCTCCATCAACAGTCGTGACGTGTTCCGTGAGGTTCCTGCCACGGAGCACACGGTCTTCATCCACTTCCGCGAGGGTGGCGAGGCACGTGCCGAATGGCTGGCCCGGCAGGTTGGGCTGCAGCTGATAGGGCCGGTGGAGTGGGGCTGGTAGGGGCCGGTGACGGTGCCGGTTGGGTCCTGAAGGCCGTGGGGGCGCGGTCGGCTACTGCTTCCTGGTGAAGCTGCCGGGGGCGACTTCCGTGAGGACATCGAGCTTGGCGAGGCGCTTCAGCTTGGCACGGGTCTTCTCGATGTTCTTCGCCAGGAGTTCGTGGTCGAGGGCTTCGCAGACATCACGGGCTCGGAGTGGGCCGGAGGTCTCGTTGAAGGCGGCGAGGATGCGGGGGTAGTCCGGGTGCTCAGGCGTCTCCGGCGCCCCTGCCGGGAGGCGGTCCGCGAGCGCCGTGACGGTTTTGCGGGTGATCGCGAGGTGTTCGAGATAGGTCTCCGCCTCTCGCAGTCGGTCCTGCAGGTCCTCGATCTGCGTGCGGAGGTCGCCGGCCAGGGCCTGGGCGGCGTTCTCCTGGATGGCGAGCGCATCGAGCAGGGGCTGAATGGTCACGCGGTCATCGGCTCCGGGTCGCGCCAGGTGGCTGTATTCGCGCAGGTGAGGCGGCGGGCCATGACCTGGGTCATCGCCCAGTAGACACGGGAGGCGGGGGGGTCGGACGGTGCTCGTAGTCACGGACCAGACGCCGGTGCAGTATCAAGATCCCATAGGTCTGCTCGACCCTCCAGCGTTTCGGCTGCGGGATGAATCCTCTGTCCTGCGGGTTGCGTTCGACGATCTCGACCTCGATACCGAGGAGGGTGCCCGTGCGCGGTGACCTGCTTCTTGAAGCCCTGGTCAACCAGAGCCTTGCGGACGGTGCCGCCGACGTACACCGCGACTTGGTCCAGCAAGGCGATGCCCGCAGCGTTGTCATGCGTGCTCTCGGCTAAGGCTTGTCCCGTAACGCCTGACCGCAGTTGAGATCTCGCCAGAACGCCTGCCGCCTCGGCCTATTCCTCGAAGCTGAGGTACTGCAGGTGGTGGCGGACGAGCAGAGGTTGGATGCGGATCAGCTCAGGACTCGAATGAGTCCTTCGCGCTGTCCCGTCGGGGCCGCTTGACGCCGCTGCACGCCAAGAGTTCGGTCCCCGTGGCGTCGAAGTACAGAGTGAAGGACCAGAGCCCGTCCGCTGAGTCGATGAGCCCGGTGCGCAGTTGCTCGCCGTTGTGCCGCGCGAGGATCTCAACGGTCTCGTCGAGGCCGATGATCTCTTGCCGGCCACGGGCCAAGGTGTGCTTCAACCTCGTTGCGGCGATACCGGCGACCATCCAGTGGGGCACCTCCCTGTCCCAGATCGTCACGTCGGCGCCGGCAGTGATGGCGTCGCGTGCCGGCTTGCAGGCGCTGGTCTGGTCGGTGAGCATCGCGGCGATGTCGAGCCGGTGCGGGGGCTCGTCTTCAGTGGCCATGCCGTGACTGTAGAGACCGTGCGGGGAGGTTGCTACAGGATTCGGCGGGGCCGGGGCGAGGGAGACGGAGCATCGCGATGTTGCGACGGGCATTGCGGAACGATCTTGTGATGGCTGGTGTGATCACGGCTTCGGAGCCGTCCTGGACATCCCCGTTCACCGGGCTGCGCCCACGCGACTTCCAGAAGCTGACCACGATGCTCCGCCGCGAGGGCGCCGACGCGATGAACCGAGGCCGCCCGTGGAGTCTGCCGTTGGAGGACCGGGTTCTGCTGCTCGCCGCCTACTGGCGTACGAACCTGACGCTGCGGCAGCTCGCGCCGCTGTTCGGGGTGTCGAAGTCTGCCGCGGGCCGGATCATCAACCACATCGGACCCCTGCTCGCACTCCATCCGCGGCGCCGGTTCCGCAAGGGCACCGTGCTGATGGTCGACGGCACCCTGGTCCCCACCCGCGACCACACGATCGCCGAGCAGTCGAAGGACTACCGGTACCCCACCAACCACCAGGTCGTCATCGATGCTCACACCCGACTTGTCGTTGTGGTCGGCAAGCCCCCGCCGGGCAACCGGAACGACTGCAAGGCCTGGGAGGAATCCGGTGCGAAGGCCGCCGTCGGCAGGACGACGACCATCGCCGACGGCGGCTATCCGGGCACCGGCCTCGTCATCCCGCACCGGAGATCACCCGGTGGCGAGCTGACCGAGTGGCAGGTCGCGCACGATCGTGAGCACAAGCAGGTCCGCGCCCGCGTCGAGCACGTCTTCGCCCGGATGAAGACCTGGAAGATCCTCCGCGACTGCCGCCTCAAGGGCGACGGTGCCCACCACGCCATGCTCGGCATCGCCCGCCTCCACAACCTCCTCCAGGCCGCATAGGCGAAGCCAATCTAAAGCTTGTCCCGCATCTGAGTGGTGGGGAGCGCGGCGACCAGATGTAGACGTTGGACGCCGCCTCGTGTCAGCGGCATCCCGCTGCGGGTCACGAGGTCCTGAGCGGCAGGGCCGATCCTCATACCGGACGTTCGCCGGCCCTGAGTGTTCTCGACGATGGCTGGCCGGGTCGCCGCTCTCAGAGCTTTCCAGGCAAGGCTCGTCTCCTCGGTCAGGAGCTGGTGTCTCTCAGTCCCGACCTCCTGCTCGATCCAGCGCACCGCGAGACGGCCGGCTTCGAAGACTTCGCCCTCGCCGTCCTGTAGGCGGCGTGAGCAAAGGAACTGCATGACGGCCGAGTGTCCGATGTCGGATCCGGCGGCGACGGCGTCGTCCACCAGGACGTCCTCAGGCGCCCGAGCCCCAGTCGGCAGAAGCAGAAACGCTTGCCGACCACCGCAACTCAAGGCCTCCCCGAGGTGGCGATGCAGATGCACCTGGTGAAGGCCCTTCGGGCCGGGATGACTGCACAGCCAGCCGGATCGCGGCAGGGCGTCGCTGATGCGCTGTCCGATGAGCTGCTCGTCTTGGGGCAGCGACCAGACATCGGTCGTCTTCGTTCGGGAGCCAGGAGAAGCCACGCGCGCAGCATGGCAGAGAGCGAGGACATCCCCCCAGGGACGTCCTGGTTCCGGCCCCCTGTCTCAGGCAGGGCGGTCTCCGCTGGCTGATGCGAAGATCACGGGATGCCTCGTGTGATCACCGCATCGGAAGCCTCATGGATACTCCCGTTCACCGGGCTGACTCCGCGGGAATTCCGCACGTTGGTCGTGGCGCTGCGACGCGAGGGCGCCGATGGGATACGTCCGGGACGCCCCTGGGGACTGTCGCTTGAGGACCGGCTTTTACTGGTGGCCGCCTACTGGCGGACGAACCTGACGCTGCGACAGCTTGCACCGCTCTTCGGCGTGTCCAAGTCGGCCGCCGACCGCATGCTGCAGCACATCGGCCCGCTGCTCGCGCTCAAGCCCCGCAGACGGTTCCGCCCGGCCACCGTGCTGATCGTGGACGGCACGCTGGTGCCCACCCGGGACCGCTCCATCGCCGCACAGTCGAAGAACTATCGCTACTCGACCAACCACCAGGTCGTCGTCGACGCTGATACCCGCCTGGTCGTCGCCGTGGGCCGCCCACTGCCAGGCAACCGCAATGACTGCAAGGCGTGGACCGATTCGGGTGCCGCCTCCGAGGTGGGCAAGACGACCACCATCGCCGACGGCGGCTACCAGGGCACCGGACTTGTCATCCCGCACCGCCGCCCAGCAAGCGGCGAGCTGTGCGACTGGAAGAAGGAACACAATCACTCACACAAGCGGGTCCGCGCCCGCGTCGAACATGTCTTCGCGCGGATGAAGACCTGGAAGATCCTCCGCGACTGCCGCCTCAAAGGTGACGGCGTCCATATCGCCATGCGCGGCATCGCCCGTCTCCACAACCTGCTCCGGGCCGCGTAAGCCCCGCCCCCATCAGCCCGGTACCCCGCCGGTCACCGGGCAGCAAGATCGGTTACGGAACAGCCTTTAGGACGACAACGGCGATGATCAGGCCCAGCACGTCCACGGCCAGGCCCGCTTGCGGCCAGGCACCCGCTTCGCCGGGTCCCGACCGGCCGTGGAGGCGGGGACCCCGGCAGCTGCGTGGACACTCTGCGTGGCCAGTACCACCAGGGTTGGATCCTCTAATCGGCGGACCCGCTCGCGGAGTTGGCAGCGCAGGAGTTCGTGGATCACCTGATCGGTCCCGTCGTCCCGCCAGGCAGCGAAGTAGTAGTACGTCGCGCTCTTCGGCGGCAGATCGTGCGGGAGGTAGGCCCACAGGCAGCCGGTCCTGCCCTGGTAGAGGATCGTGTCCACGATCTCGCGCCTCGCATAGGTGCCCTGGTGGCCGCTCACCGAGCGGTGTCGGTCCTTCCAGGCCCTGAGCACCGGCTCGATCAATGACCACTGCTCGTCCGATAAGTCGCTGGGGTACAGCTTGCGTTCACTCACCCCGCCACCCCAGCAGACCACCGGCCGACGACCGGCAGACTCCGCCCACACCCACACCATCAGGTGACAACAGAACCGGTCAGACAGTCACGAACCACCCTCTGAGAGGTCGGCCCCTGCCTACGGGCTGAGGACATGAAACCTGGCTTGGTGCGGAGCCACCGGGCAGGGCGCGGTCTTGCTGAAGGGATCGCGTCCCCGGATCCACCTTGGGCCTCCGCCCGGTGGCGTGGTGAGGAGGGGCCGGTCTGACCCGAGGGATCACAGTCCCGGAACGGGGCCGGCTTCCACCTCACACAGAGGGCCTTTGCGCTTCCGTGCTCGGGCTCACTTGCTGAGCTATTAGGGCGGAGCGGGGTCAGGACGGGGTGGGGACCATGCGGTGCAGGCCCTTGCGGTCGTAGTAGCGGGTCATGGCGAAGCCGAAGACCAGGGCGACGGCGAAGCCGAGCAGGATCATCAGCCAGGCCCGGGTCAGGCCGGCGTCCGCGCGGGCGTCGAAGTAGAGGATGGACCGGACGCCGCCGACGACTTGGCGCATCGGCTCGAAGGCGCCCAGGAAGCGGTAGAAGGAGGGGGTCGCCTGCAGGGGGATGGTCGCGCCGGAGGAGGGGAGGGCGAGCGCGATGAAGACGAACATGGCGACGAGTTGGCCGAGTGAGCCGAAGGCCGCGTTGATGGCCTGGGTGCCCAGGCCGACGGCCACGCAGGCGCAGAACGAGAAGACCCACAGCAGCGGCAGGTGCGGGGCGTCCATGCCGAGGATGCCCACGGCCGCCAGCATGATCATCGTGGTGGTGACGGCCGACAGCCCCGCGGTCATCGTCATCTTGACCACCAGGGTCTGGGTCCGGGTGATCGGGAGGGTCGGCCGGCGCGAGTGCCACGGGCCGATCTCGCTGTCCGCGTAGCCGAGGGCGCCGTCCACTCCGTTGTGCACCAGGTTGGCGCTGAGGAAGCCGGCCAGGACCAGGAGCAGCGTGTAGTAGAAGGCGCTCAGGCCGAGTCCGGTGTGCCGGGCGATCGGGTGTCCCTGCTGGACCTGGACGTCGACCGGGTCGGCGAGCAGGAGTCTGGCGGTGGCGGGGGCGTCGGGGGCGGCGGCGGTCAGCTGCTTGCCGAGTGCCACCGAGGACTCGTGGGCCGCGAGTTGGGTGATCTGCGAGGCCAGCGAGGAGGCCAGCGAACCGGTCCCGGGGTTGGTGAGCGCCAGCAGGACGGGGCGGGCGGTGGCCTGGCCCGTCGTCAGGGCGCCGACGCTGCGGGTGAAGTCCTCCGGTACCACCAGGGCCCCGTACACCTTTCCCGAGGCGAGTTGTTCCTGGGCCTGGGCCCGGGAGAGCCGGCGCCACTGGACCTGGCCGGGGGGCGTGCCCGCGGCCACCGCGTCCGCCAGTTCCGCGCCCAGCGGCGCGGTCCGGCCGGGCAGGGGCGGGCCGGCGTCGGAGTCGACCAGGGCGATCGGCATCCGGTGCAGGTCGTCCTGCGGCGTGAGGATGCCGCCCATGTACAGCAGGGACAGCACCAGGGCGACCAGGGCGCTCAGCACGCCCGGCACCAGCCACAGCTTGCCGCGGCGCAGCACCTTCGCGGCCCGGGCCTGCGGGGCGTTCACCTGTGGGGGGATTCCGGTCGCCATGCCGCTCCACGCTCGACTCGCACCGCCAGGCCCCCGGCCGGGAGCCCTGCCGACGATAGGACCCGCCGGGCCGCTCCCGGCCGCGACACCGGCCGCGGTCACCCCAATGGGGCAGCCCGGAGGTGGGCGGCGGGGGCGGCGGCCGGGGTGTCGCGGGCCGCCGGAGCGGGTGGAAAAGGGCAGGTCAGAGGCCCGATCGGCGGGGCCGGACCGGGGTTGACGGGCCTGCGGACTTCCACCACCCTTCCACTAATCGAATAGTGAAAGGGTACTTTGCCGATGCCACTGGCCGCCGCCACTCCCCCGCCCGCCGCTCCACCTGCCGACCCGACCGCCGACCAGACCGCCGACCGCTCGACGCGGGCGGCGGGGCTGCCGGGCCCGCTGCTGCGCCGCCCCGCCGTACTGGCCTGGGGGTTGGCGGCGGGGTTCGCCGCGCTCTACCTCTGCGTCGCCGTCAACCGGTACCGGCGCGGGCTCAGCAAGGCGTACGACCTGGGCATCTTCGAGCAGGCCGTGCGGGCGTACGCGCACGGGCAGGCGCCGATCGTCCCGTTGAAGGGGCCCGGCTACCACCTGCTCGGGGACCACTTCCATCCGCTGGTCGCCGTGCTGGCGCCGTTCTACCGGGTCTTCCCGAGCCCGTTGACGCTGGTGGCGGCGCAGGCCGTGCTGATGGCGCTGGCCGTGGTGCCGCTCACCCGCTGGGCGCACGAGGTGGCCGGGGCGCGGGTGGCGCTGGTCGTGGGGTGCGCGACCGGGGCGTCGTGGGGGATCGTGCGGGCCGCGGCGGACGACTTCCACGAGATCGCGTTCGCGGTGCCGCTGCTGGCGTTCGCCGCCGTCGCGCTCGGCCGCCGCCGGCCGCTGGCCGCCGCGCTCTGGTCGCTGCCGCTGCTGCTGGTGAAGGAGGACCTCGGGCTGACGGTGGCCGCCGTCGGCCTGCTGATCGCCTGGCGGGCCCGGCGGGAGCGGCGCACGCCGGTGCCCGGGCTGGTGCTCGCGGTCGTCGGCGTCGTGGCGACGGCGCTGGTCGTGCTCGTCGTGCTGCCGTCGTTCAACCCGCACGGGGGCTTCGACTACTGGCAGCAGCTGGACGGGGGCGGTGGCGCCCGGGCCCCGTTCTGGGCGCTGCCGTTGCGGCTCGGCTGGCCGCCGGTGAAGTGGCTGCTGCTGTTCCTGCTGGCCGCCACCACCGGTTTCCTGGGCCTGCGTTCGCCGCTGGTGCTGCTCTGCGTCCCCACCCTGGCCTGGCGGCTGCTCTCCACCAACCCGCACTACTGGGGCGTCAGTTACCACTACAGCGCGGTGCTGATGCCGGTCCTGTTCGCCGCCCTGGTCGACGCGGTGCGCCGGGCCGGCGGGACGAGCGGGACGAGCGGCGCGGGCGGCGCGGGCGGCGCGGGCGGAGCGGCCGGGGCGGGGCGGCGGGTGCGGCGCGGGCTGGCGGTGACCGTGCTGGTGGCGGTGGTGACGCTGCCGCTGTACCCGCTGCACGAGGTGGTGATGCCCGAGGCGTGGCGGACCTCGCCGCGGGTGGCCGAGGCCCGGGCGATGCTCCGGCTGGTGCCCGACGGCGCCGCGGTGGCCGCCTCCAACCGGCTGGCCGCCCAGCTCACCTCCCGGGCGGACGTCACCCTGGTGTGCCGGGCGCCGGTCGGCGCGGGCCCGCGGTGGGTGGCCGTGGACCTGCGCGATCCGAGCGTGAAGGCCCCGTGCGCCACCGCCGACACCGCCCGGATGCTGGCGTTCTACCGGGGGGCTGGCTACCTGCCGCGGTTCGAGCGGGACGGGCTGCTGCTGCTCGAACGGCCCTGACGCCGCCTCGGCTCCCCGATCTGACGGTCGGTCGGCGACCCGCCCCCGGTCCGGCTTGACCCCCGCGCCGCAGTGGGCCACCATTCCACCATTGAACTAGTGAAAGGCCACAACAGGCGTGATCGGGTGACCGGATGATCGAGTACCGCATCGATCGGCGCAGCGGCGTCTCCACGTACCAGCAGATCGTGCAGCAGACCAAGCAGGCCCTGCGGCTCGGTCTGCTGGAGCCCGGGGACAAGTTGCCGACCGCCCGCGAGGTGGTCGAGCTGACCGCGATCAACCCCAACACCGTGCTGAAGGCGTACCGCGAGCTGGAGCGCGAGGGGCTGGTCGAGCCCCGGCCGGGGCTCGGGACCTTCGTCCGGCGTTCGCTGGCGCGGCCGGAGGCGGCGGCCGACGGCCCGCTGCGCGGGGAGCTGGTCGGCTGGGTGGACCGGGCCCGCGCGTCGGGGCTGGAGCGCGAGGACGTCGCCGCCCTGGTGGCGTCGGTACTGGACCAGCGCTTCGGGACGCCCGGCTCCGCCGGGTGACGGCGCGCCGGTGACCTCCCGGGTGGCGCCCGGGGACCGAACGGAGGCGTCCCGGGCACTGCCCGCGGCGCCGGAACGAGAAGCGAGCGAGGGGGACCGGGTGAACGACCCGACAAGTGCGGTTCCGGCGCTGGAGGCCGCCGGGCTCGGCCTGCGCTACCGGGGCGAATGGGCCCTGCGCGACTGCGACTTCACCGTCCCGGCGGGGCGGATCAGCGGCGTGGTGGGCCCCAACGGCGCGGGGAAGAGCACCCTGCTCGCCCTCGCCGCCGGCCTGCTGGCGCCGGACGCGGGCGGGCTGCGCGTCCTCGGCGAGCCGGCCGGCGCGCCGGGGCTGCGGGCCAAGGTCGCCTACGTGGCGCAGGACAAGCCGCTGTACCCGGGGCTCACCGTCGCCGAGACGCTCCGGATGGGCCGCGAGCTCAATCCGGTCTGGGACGAGGAGGGCGCCCGGCGGATCGTCGAGCAGGGCGAGTTGCGGCTCCGGGCCCGGGTCGGTTCGCTCTCCGGCGGCCAGCGCACCCGGGTCTCGCTGGCGCTGGCGCTCGGCAAGCGCGCCGACCTGCTGCTGCTGGACGAGCCGATGTCCGACCTCGACCCGCTGGCCCGGCACCAGTTGACGGGCGCGCTGATGTCGATCGCCGCCGAGCGCGGCACCACGATCGTGGTCTCCTCCCACGTCCTGCCCGAACTCGACGGCGTCATCGACCACTTGCTGCTCGTCCAGGGCGGCCGGGTCCGGCTCTCCGGCGACCTGGAGGACGTCCTGGACGGCCACCGGCTGCTCGCCGGGCCCGCCGCGGGGCCCGGGCTCCCGGAGCACCTGGTGGTCGAGCGGCGGGTGGTCGGGCGCCGGGCCACCGCGCTGGTGCGCACCGACGGGCCGTTCGACGAGGGGTGGCAGAGCGAGCGCCCCGGGCTGGAGGAGCTGCTGCTCGGCTACCTCCGCTCCCCCGGCAGTGGCCGCAGTGCCCGCAGTAACGACGAGAACGACGAGAGGGCGGCATGAGCACCGACGTCCTGACCGAGCCGGCGGAACCCGCCGCCGTCCGGGAGCGGGGGGCCGCCCGCGCTCCCCGGCTGCGCGGGCTGCTCTGGCTGTCGCTGCGGCAGAACCGGGTGCTGCTGCGGGTGCTGGCCGTGCTGCTGGTGCTGGTCTCGGCGGACCTGGTGTGGCTGCACGTCTCGATCGGGCACATCGTGGGCGTGCTGCGGCGGACCGGCTGCTACTACCCCGAGACGTGGGACAGCAACGCCTGCTGGATCCTGCTCTCCCCGATCAGCCGCCCGAACTTCTGGTACCTGTCCGTCCTGCAGCCGCTGGCCGCCGCCCTCCCGCTGCTGCTGGGGGTGTTCGTCGGTGCGCCGCTGCTGGCCCAGGAGTACGAGCGCGGCACGATCCGGCTGATCCGGACCCAGTCCGTCGGCCCCGCCCGCTGGTTGGCGGCCCGCCTCGCCGTTCCCGGCGTCGCCGTGCTGGTGGTCAGCGGGGTGTTCGCCTGCCTGATGACCTGGGTGTGGTGGACGGACGTCGTGCACGGGCCGATCGCCTTCGACCCGCCGTTCCAGGCCCTCACCTACCCGGCCCTGGGGGTGGCCCCGGTGGCGTGGTCGCTGTTCGCCCTCGCGCTGGGCGTCCTGGTCGGCCAGCTGTGCCGCCGGGTGGTCCCCGCGATGTTCCTGACCGGGGCGCTGGTGGCGGCCCTCGGCGGCCTGGCCTTCTGGGCCCGGCCGGACTTCTGGCCCGCCGTCGAGGCGACCGGCCCGGTCGGCACCTCCCAGCCCACCAACGCCTGGCTGGTCGACCGGATGCTGGTGCTGGCGGACGGTTCGCGGGTGCGCACGTCGGCCTGCCTCGGCTCGGACCCCTGCGCGAAGGCCGACACCGTGTGGCTGCGCTACCACCCGGCCGGGCACCTGGTGCCGGTCCAACTGGTGGAGGCCGGAGGGCTGCTGCTGCTCACGGTGGCCGTCCTGGTCGTGGTCTTCCGGCGCCTGCGGCGGGAGCGCCGCTCCTAGCGGTCCCGGTCCTCGGCCCCGCACGCCCGGCGTGCGGGGCCGAGGCGTTGCGGGCGTCAGCCGGTGGCGTCCGCGGTCAGCATCCGGAAGTCGTAGGCCCGCGGGAGGTCCGGGCCCGAGCCCTGGTCGGGAGCAGCGCCGCCTCCGGTGCCGGTGGCGGCGCCGGAGGCGGTGGCGGCGCGGCGGTGGGCGAACCAGAGTTCGTGCAGGGAGCCTTCGCCCTCGCGGAGGTCGGCGATCTCGATGCCTTCGTGCAGGAGCCGTCCGCAGCGTTCCACGTCGCCGCTGTCGAGGGCGGCGCGGGCCTCCGTCCAGCGGGCCCGGCCGGTGGCGCGTTGGGCCGGGGTCAGGGCGTCGAGGTGGTCCAGGACTTCCCGGGGGTGGCCGGCCCGCAGGAGCAGGGCGGTGCTCTCCAGGACGAGCGGCAGCAGGGCGGGGGCGTGCCGGAGGGCCTGCCGGTAGGCGTGGGCGGCTTCGTCGAGGTCGCCGGTGTGGGCGGCGAGGGCGGCGAGGTTGCGCCAGGCCCAGGCGGTGGGGTGCCGGTCGAGGGAGCGCTGCCAGCAGGTGCGGGCGCTGTCGTGGTCGCCGCGGTGGGCGTGCAGGGTGCCGAGGTGGAGGTGGGCGAGCCAGGTGTCGGCGGCGGTCAGCGGGGGGATCCAGGCGGGGTCGCTCTGGTGGGAGGCGGGGGGCTGCCGGGCCCCCCCGGGC
>NZ_JOGH01000100.1:0-47882 GCF_000721345.1 Kitasatospora sp. NRRL B-11411
CGGTGGACGGGCGGTCGGGGGCGGGGGTCTCCGGGCGGGCGGGGGCGGGGGTCTCCGGGCGGGCGGGGCGTTCCGCGTCCGTGCGGATCGTTCCGCCGGACGGGCGCTCGGTGGCGCCGGACGGCCGGACCGGGCCGGGCGTGACCGGGCCGGACGTGGCCGGGCGCGGCGGCTGGTGTCCGCCGGTGCTGCCGCCGCCGGAGTGGGCGCCGCCGCCCGTCGGGGCGGTTCCGAGGCCGCCCGTCATCGGCATCTGCACCGGCGCCTGCTGCGTACCGGCTCCCGCCGGGGGCACCTGGTCACCGGCGGGTACCGGCTGTCCCGCCGTCGACGCCCCGTCGGACGGCGTCGGCCGGACCGCCGTCGCCCCGGCACCCGCCAACCGGGAGCCGCCGTCGATGTGCGTGGCACCCGCCAGGTTGGGCACCGAGCCGGTCCCGCCGCCCGGCACGGCGCCGGACGTGTGCGCGGCACCGGCCTGGGGGGCGTCGGCCCCCGACTCCCGCAACGGGACGCTCTCCTGACGGACCTCCGCCGGGGACGGCCGGGACGGCTGCTCCTGCGGGCCGCCGTGCCCCGCGTTCGTCTCGTGGACGGGCTGGGCATCCGGGCGGACGCTCGCCGCGGGCTGGGGCGACGGCTCGTGCGCGCCGGACGTGCCCGCGTGGCTGCCCGTGGTCTCGTGCGGCAGGGGCGCGTCGGCGGTGCGACCGGAGCCGGTGGGCGCGTCGTGGCCGCCCGTGCTGCCGGTCGTCTCGGGGTGGACGGGCGGGGCCTCGTGACGGCCCGTCGCTTCGGCGTAGGACGGCGGGGCCTCATGACGGCCGGAGCCGCCCGCCGTCTCCAGGCGGGAGGGCGGCGCCTCCTGACGGCCCGTCGCCTCCGCGTACGACGGCGGGGCCTCGTGGCGGCCGGGCTCGGTGGGCGCGTCGTGACGGCCGGCGCCGGACGGCGACTCGGTGGAGGCCGGCGGGGTCTCGTGGCGGCCGGTGCCGGAGGTGGCCTCCGCGTAGGACGGCGGCGCGTCGTGGCGGCCGGTGCCGGAAGTGGCCTCCGCGTAGGACGGCGGCGCGTCGTGGCGGCCGGTGCCGGAAGTGGCCTCCGCGTAGGACGGCGGCGCGTCGTGGCGGCCGGGACCCCCCGTGCCGGTGCCGCTGGCGGTGGCGGTGCTGCTGTTGCCCTCCGGGCCGTGGTAGCTGCTCTCGCCGGTGGGGGCGGAGTCGGGCTTGGTGAAGGACGGCGGGGGGCCGTCCTGGCGGCCGCCGGTGCCGGGGGCGGTGGGGCCGGGGATGTCGAGGTGCGGGCCCTCGCCGGGCTTGGGGGCGTTGGCGTGGGCCTTGGCGGCGGCGCCGGCCGCGTGCAGGCCGACGCCCGCGCCGCCGGAGAGGCCGGAGCCGAGCAGGGAGGAGGTGTCGACCTCGCCGGTGGTGATGAGCTGGGTGAGGGCGTCCGCGCCGACGCCGACGGCCGCGCCGGTGGCCATCTTGCCGACGGTGGAGCCGAGGGCGGCCTCCGCGCCGAGCTTCTTGCCGATGCCGCCGATGCCCGCGCCGAGCAGGTGTCCGGTGGCGCCGCCGATCGCGCCGCCGAGGGCGTTCTGGCCGACTTCCTTCATGTCGATGCTCTTGCGGTGGCCCTCGGCGAGTTCGATGCCCTGGGCGAGCAGGTTGATGGCGGCCATCTGGACGGCCTGCTTGGCCGCCATGGTGATCATCTCGGTGGCGAGCTTCTTCAGGATCCCGAGCACGATCTGCCGCTGGGTCTGGATCATCACCGGCACCTGGAGCATCGAGGCCCCGGCGGTGACCACCGACTCGGCCTCGGCGGTGGCGATCTCGAAGGCCAGGATGCCGAGTTGCACGACGATCTGGATCTTCGCGGTCTCGGCCGAGTTGGCCATCTGTTCGAGCATGTCGCCCATGCCGTTGAGCGCGTTGACCGCGCCGCCGAGCCGGCCGGGCTCGTTCTCGGTGCCCTTGCCGACCGAGAACTTCACCCAGTACGCGCCCAACGACTGGGCGGCGTTTCCCTGTTGGCCGTCCAGGGCGCGTTTGATCGCACTGTCGGCCCCCCGCGAGGCGTCCTTCAGCCCCTCGGCGGTCTTGCGGCAGTGCTCGGCCATGTCGCGGAGCTGGTCCTCGTCGGCCTCGGGCCAGCGGCAGCCCGCGAGCAGCAGGAGCACCCACTGGAGCGGTTCCGGGAGTTCGGTGGCCATCGTGGGTCAGTGCCTTCCGCTCTGGGTGAGGTGCGGCGTCATCGGGACGTGCACGGGGGGACGGGGTGCGGACGGCGCCGGGGGGAGCGGGGCGGCGCCCTGGTCCTGGCCGCCGAAGTCGGCGGTGATCGCCGAGTCCGCGTCCTGGTAGCTCTGGCCCATGGCCTTCAGGCCGTCCGCGATGGTCTTCAGGTCGCCGGACAACTCCTTGAGGACGGCCAGGGTGTCGTGGCTGTAGCTCAGGTAGCCCTTCTCCCCCTCCGCGAACTTCTTGCCGGAGTCGTCGTTGCCCCAGGGGTTCTGGGACTCCAGCGACGGCAGGTAGCCGCTCAGCGCACTGCTCAGCGCGGCCACCTGCTCGGACGCCGCGAGCAGCGGTGAGACCGCCGCCAGGTACTGCGCGGGGTCGACCCGGAAGCCCGCCCCGGCGTTCCCCGCGCTCCCGGCGCTCCCGGCGGTCTTGGCCACGGCGCCCGCGGGCTGACGGGGCGTCACCGTCGTGCCCGCCGGAACGGCGCCCGTCTCCTTCGCCACCCCGGGCACCGTCCCGGCCCGGTCCGCCAACACCCCTTCCGACGCCGCCCGGCCCACCTGCTCGGCCGGGACCGTCCCGTCAGCGGCCCTGAGCGGCACCCCCTCCGACGCCGGAACCCCGGCCCGGTACGCCGGGAACGTCCGCTCGCCGAACTCCGCAGGCACCCCCTCCTCGGCGGGCACCCTGTTCTGGTACGCCGGGAACGTCCGCTCACCGAACTCCGCAGGCACCCCCTGCTCGGCGGGCACCCTGTTCTGGTACGCCGGGAACGTCCGCTCACCGAACTCCGCAGGCACCCCCTCCGCGGACGACCGCGCGGTGTAGGCGGGGAACGTGCCGTCGGGCAGGACGGTGCCGATCCGGGCCGGTTCCACCCCGTCGGGCAGGACGGGTTGGGCGGGGACGGTGCCTTCGGGATAGTGGCGGGCGGTGTGGGCCGGGGTGGTGAACCAGGCGGGCTCGTCGGTGGTCATGGGGGGTCCTCTGCTGGTTCAGTCGGTCGGGGCGGCGAGGCGGGTGAGGGCGGCGCGCAGGAAGGGGCTGGGGACCTGGTAGCCGCCTTCCTCCCGGATGGGTGCGGGCTTGGCCTCGGCGGCGGCGGTCGGGGTGGCCGGGGTGGTGGACGCGGCGGAGGTGGTGGCCGCGTCGGGTACGGCGGGTGCGTCGGGGTGGCCGCGGCGGGCGGCGGCGGTCCTGGCCCGGTCGAGGTAGGCGTCGTCGCGGTCGGCGGCCTGGGTGGTGGCGTCCTGGGTCCTGGCGCCTTCGCCGCCGACGGCCGTCGCGGTGTCGCCGGGGCCGGCGGGGCCGTCGCCCGCGGTGCCGTCGGCGTCGTCGGTGCCGTCGGTGCCGCGCAGGACGCCGGCCAGCAGGGCGAGGGCGTCGTTCTCGCTGGCGGGGGTGACGGGGGTCTCGGCGGGGGCGGCTTCGGTCCCGGGGTCGGTGAGGGCGCCGTCGGCGCGGGCGTCGTCGAGCCAGCGGCGGCGGGCCTGCTGCCACTTGCGGTCGCGCGGGTCGGTCTCGGCGGCCTGGCCGAGGATGCCGCGGTCGGTCTTCGGGAGGTCCTCGTCCTCGATCTCGGCGCCGAACCGGCTGGGGCTGAGGAAGCGGTTGCCCTTCTTGCCGTCCTTGCCGGCGCCGCCGCGTCCGCCGCCGCCCATGCCGCCGGGGCCGTGGGCTCCGGCGGCGGTGCCGCCGGGTCCGGCCCCACGTCCGGACCCGGCGGCGGAGAGGAGTCCGGCTCCGGTCCGGCCGACGGCGGAGGCGGCTCCGCCGAGGCCGTTGGCGGCGGCGCCGGCGGTCCCACCCGCCAGTGCGCTGCCGCTGCCGCCGAGGCCGAACGCCCCGCCCCCCGCCCCGCCGCCCGCGCCGCCGAACGGGGACAGCGCGCCGGAGCCGGAGCCCCCGCCGAGCGCGCTGCCCGTGTCCAGCCCGGACAGGCCGGCCAGGCTCAGCCCCCCACTTGGGCTGAGCGGGAGGGGGGAGTAGACCGGCAGCTTGCCGCTGCCGGAAGTGAAGTCGGGGACGGTCGGCATCGCCGGGGTGAGCGGCTTGAACGGCTGGATCGCGGGCGTCTTGCCCTTGCCCAGGCCCGCGCCGCCGCTGTGCGGACCGAGGCCGCCGGGCCCGCCCGCCCCGGCGCTGCCCGCCCCGGAGCCGAGGCCACCGGCGTCCGCGCCGCTGCCGCCGGGGCCGCTGCCCGCGCCGCCGTCCGCGCCGGGGGGCGGGGTGAGGCCGTCCAGGCCGGTGCCGGGGCCGCCGGCGGGGCCGCCCGCACCGGCGCCGCCGCCGTTGCTGCTGTTGAGGGCGCAGGTCTTGGCCATGCCGGTCATGTCGGTGATGTGGCCGGCGCTCTGCCGGAGCATGCCGTCGACGTTGCTGCCGACCTGGCCGATGTACTGGTGGTAGACCGCCGCGGCCTGCTTGACGCCCTCGGACTGGGCGATGTCGCTCTTCTTGCCGGCCGGGTGGGACGCCATGTACTCCTTGGCGTACTGGAGTTCGCGGATCATCTCGTTCTTGGTGCCGGTCACGGCCTGCACCGCGCCGTGCAGGCTCTGGGCGATCGCCTGCCCGGCCTGCAGGGTGGTGGCGACGTGCGAGCCGGCCCCGGAGGCGAACTTCTGCAGGTACTGGGCGAAGCTGTCGGCGGCGGGGCCGGACATGCTGGCCATCGCCCGCTGGGCGGCCTGGACGATGCCCTGCACGTGGCCGTCGGCGGCCTCGTTCCACCGGTCCCAGGCGGCGGCGAGGTCCGCGATCAGGTCCTCGTTCCCGTCGGGGAAGAAGATGTCCTTGCCGTTCTCGTTGTTCTGGACGGTCTTGAGCACGTCGGCGAGTTCGGCGGGCAGCAGGATCATGGCGGGCGGCTCTCTCGGGCGCGGACGGGGAGCGGAGCGGGGCAGGACTGAGCAGGGCGGACGCGGGGACGCGGGGGCGCAGGGCGCGGCGGGGTGACCGGGCGTCAGATGTAGTTGCGCTGGCCGCCTCCGCCGCCCGAGTGGACCTCGGAGGGCGGGGCGGGCTTGTTGTAGTCGAGGTCGGGCGCGGTCGGGTCGTGGTACCCGATGCCGGGCGCCGGGGCCGGGGCCGGGGCGGGTGCGGAGACCGGCTGGCCGGCCGGGACGGACGGCACCTCGGCGGAGACCGGGACCCCTTCGGACGCGGGCACGGCGGGGGCGAGCGGCGCCGACAGCGGCACGGCGGGCTGCGTCCTGGCGACGGCGTCCACTGCGGTGGCGCCGGTGCCGCCGGCCTCGGTGCTGAGCCGGCGCAGGTCGGCGGCGTGCTCCTCGTCGACGCTCTGGTGGCGGGCCGCCATGGTCTGGAGGTTGGCGGCGACCGCGGCGGCGTTCCGCAGGAACTCCCGGATGCCTTCCAGGACCTGGGTCTGGTGGGTGCCGAGGCCGCCGATGCCGGAGGTGTCGCCGATCAGGGACTTGCCGAGCAGGTCGCTGCCGTAGACCTTGTCCTGGACCTGCTTGACCTTGGCCTCGAGCTGGTTCATCGGGCCGTTCAGCTCGTCGAGCAGTCCGGCGATGGTCTTGGCCGCCGCCTGCACCTCGTCGAGGTCGATCTGCACCGTCTCGCCCGCCACCGCGCCCCTCCAGGGTTGTCCGTGTCCGATGGGACCGCGGACCGCCGGTGCGGTCCGTACGGTCCGTTCGGCGGCGGAGTGCCGGGGGCCGGTCCGGTCGGGCGGGGTCGGGTGGGCCGGAGCCGTGCACGCGCCTGGGGCCGGCCGGGCGGGTCCGCGCTGCCGTGCGGCCATCCTCCCGAGGGGCGTTTGCCTTTCGGCTGCGCCTGGTTAACGTTCCATTGTCAGGGCGGCGCGTGACGCGGATCACGCCCGGCGCGGGGTCGGTTGACGGGGCGTCAGACGGGCGACAGCAGGTCGGCCCGGAGGCGGTGCGCGGCGGCGGCGTGGCCGTGTCCGGCGGCGTCCTCGGCGCGGGCCAGGGCGCGCAGGACCTCGGCGGTGGCCTCGTCGTGGCCGACCTGTTCGGCCTCGGCGAGGGCGGCGCCGAGCCGGGCCCGGGCCTCGGGGTGGCGGCCGAGCGCGGAGAGCGCCTCGCCCGCGGTGGTGTGCAGCAGGACGCGGCGCGGGTCGGAGTGGGTGCCGGTGCTCAGCGCGAGGCCGTGCAGGGCGTGGTCGAGGGCGGGCCGGGGGCGTCCGGTGCCCAGGTGGTGGCGGGCCAGGTTGAGCAGGGCGAGGGCGGTGGTGTGCGGGTGGTCGGCGGCCAGGGCGATCTCCAGGGCCTGGGCGAGTCCGGCTCCGGCGGCGGCGTGGTCGGCGAGTTCGGAGTGGACGGCGGCCAGGTTGATCAGGGCGATCGCCCGGCCGACCTGGTTGTCGGCCCGGGCGGCGAGTTCGGCGGCGGGGGCCAGGCAGGCGGCGGCCTCGTGCAGGCGGCGGTTGGAGACCAGGACCCAGCCGAGCAGCGCCCGGACCTGGCTCTCGCCGTCCAGGTCGCCGGCCTCCACGGCGGCCTCCAGGGCGAGTTGGAGCTGCGGCACCCAGCCGTCGCGGACCCGGCGCAGGATCAGCGGCCACTGGGTGAGCACCAGCCGCCAGGTGCGCTCGGGGGTGGCGGTGGCGATCACCTCAGCGAGCGTCTCGCGGTGCGCGCCGATCCAGTGCAGGGCGTCCCCGATGGTGGTGAACTCCGGTACGGCGCGCGGGCGGTGGCTGCCGGCGGGCGGTTCGCAGCACGGCTTGCTGCCGGGTTCGGCGCACTGCGCGGCGGCCAGGCCCGCGTACAGGTACTGGTCGGCGAGCCGGGCCCGGGCGGTGCGCTGCTCGGCGCGGGAGGTCTCGGCGGCGAGCTGGCGGGCGTACAGCCAGACCAGGTCGTGCAGGGTGTACTGCTCGGCGTCGGTCTCGGTGACCAGGTGGGTGGCCGCGAGCTGCTCCAACGCCTGGGCGGCGTCCGGGTGTTCGAGGTCGGCGAGGGCGGCGGCGGTGTAGGCGTCGACCATCGGGCCGGGGTGCAGGCCGAGGGCGCGGAACAGCCGGGCGGCGGTGGGCGGAAGCTGTTCGCAGGAGATCCGCAGGGCGCTGGTGACGCTGATCTCCTCGGCCGCCAGGTGGTTCAACCGGCGCTGCTCGTGCCGCAGTTGCTCGGTGACGGCGGCCAGGCCGCGGCGCGGGTCGGCGGCGGCCTTGGCGGCGGCGATCCGCAGCGCGAGCGGCAACCCGTCGCACAGGTCGGCGAGTTCGCGGGCGGCCTCGGGTTCGGCGGCGATCCGGGCCGGGCCGAGCACCCGGGCCAGCAGCGCCGAGGACTCCTCCGGGCCCAGCACGGACAGCGGGACGGGGCGGGCGAGTTCGGAGGCGACCAGGCCGAGCATCCGGTGCCGGCTGGTGACCAGCGCGGCCGAGTCGGCGCCGGCCGGGAGCAGCGGGCGGACCTGCTCGGACTCGCGGGCGTTGTCGACCAGGACGAGCAGCCGGCGGCCGGTGGTGGCCCGCCGGTAGAGGGCGGCGCGGCCGGCCAGGGTGGGCGGCAGGTCCTCGTGGGCGGTGCCGAGGGCGGCCAGGAACTCGGCCAGCACGTCGCCGAGTTCGCGGTCGGGGCGGTCGCTGAACCCGCCGAGGTCGGCGAACAGCACGCCGTCGGGGAAGCGGTGGCCGTGCCGGTGCGCCCAGTCCAGCGCGAGCGCGGTCTTGCCGACCCCGGCCGGGCCGGTGACCAGCGCGATCGCGCCGTCCGGCCCGGTGCTCAACGCGTCGCCGAGGGCGGCGAGTTCGGCGCCCCGGCCGTAGAAGCCGCGCGGCGGCCGGGGCAGCAGGTCGACGGCGGGCAGCTCGGCGGCGGCCCGCTCCGGGGCCTTGGCCGACGAGAGCACGGGCGTGGGCGCCGGGGCGACGGGCCCGGGCGCGGTCGGCCGCAGCCGGCCCCGTTGGACGGGGATGCCGGGCACCCCGACCGGCACCGCGGCGGGCCCGGTGGTGTCGGCGGGCCCGCCGGCGTGGTCCGCTCCGCCCGCGTGGTCCGCTCCGGCGGCGTGGTCCGCCCCGGCGGCCGCGGCCGCGGCGCCCTCGCCGCGCAGGATCCGCTCGTACGCGGCGTTCAGGGCCCGGCCGGGGTCGACGCCGAGGCGGTCGGCCAGCGACTCCCGGGTGCGGTGGTACCAGGTGATGGCGTCGGACTGCCGGCCGGCCCGGAACAGGGCGAGCATCAGCGCGGAGACCAGCGACTCGCGCAGCGGGTGGGCGACCGTCTCGGCGCGCAGCAGTTCGGCGGCGCGGGCGGGTTCGCCGAGCCGCTGGAGGTGGTCGGCGAGGGTCTCGACGGCGGCGAGCCGGTTCTCCTCCAGGGTCTGCCGCCAGGCTTCCAGCGGGGCGCTGGGGACGGTGCCGGTGAGGGCGGGTCCGCGCCACAGGCCGAGGGCGTGTTCGAGGGCGCCGACCACCTCGGTGGAGCGCTGCTCGGTGCGGGCGGCGGCCACCAGCGCGTCGAACTGCTCGACGTCGAGCAGCCCTTCGGGCAGGCACAGGGTGTAGGCGTCGCCCGCGGTGGTCAGCCCGACGCCGTGCCGGTCGGCCCCGGCCTCGGCGAGCAGGGCGCGCAGCCGGGAGATGTGGCTCTGCACGACGGTACGGGCGTTGGCGGGCGGTTCGTCGACCCAGAGCGCCTCGGTGAGCTGGGCGACGGACACCGCGCGGTTGCGGCGCAGCAGCAGGAGGGCGAGCAGACTGCGCCGCTTCTCCGGACCGAGCCGGAGCTCGCCGTCGGCTCCGTCCGCGGCAACTGCCCCGAGCAGCCGGAATTTCACCGTATACCCCCCACTGTGGTGCATTGTTCGGTGAGGGAGGCTATCCGGTCGTTATCCGGTGCATACCACCGGGCCCGCCGCAGTGCCCCGCCGGACGGCCACGGTGCCCGACCGGACCGCCGCGGTGCCCGGCCGGACGGGCCCGGTGCCCCGCCGGACGGATCCGGTGCCCCGCCGGGCGGCGCGGTGCCGCCCGGCGGGTGCCCGGTGCCGTCAGGCGGACGGCGCCCCCGCCGCCCGCAGCGCCTCGACGTGCCGGCGCATCGCCTCGACCCGGGCGGCCGCCGCGGCGGCCGCCGGTGAGGTGCCGCCGGCCGACCCGCCCGGCCCGGCTTCCGGTGCCGGGGCCGGTACCGGCGCCGGCTCGGGGCGGCGATGACTGAGCATCAGCTCGCGGCTGCGGTCGGAGCGGGCGGTGACCCGGTAGTCCCAGTCCTGGCCGTGCTCGGACGGGCCGGCGAACCGGACGGTGACCTCGCGGGGCGAGACGCCCGGCTTGAAGTAGGTCTCCGCCTCGATCTCCCCGATCCGCTTCACCGGGTCGCCGTCCAGGGTGAACTGCCGGTGCATCGGCAGTCCGGGACCCTCGCCGCTGACGGTGAGGTGCAGCACCCCGCCCGCCCCCGCCGCGCCGTTGCCGAGCAGCGGCAGGACGGCGCTGGAGGCGGTGGCCATCGCGGAGGTGAGCAGGCCGCTGGCCGGGCCGTGGTCGGTCCAGCTCTCGCGCCGGACGTCGTACGGCCGGTCGGCCGGCCAGCCCTCGCGGGCGCCGGTGACCAGGTCGTCGAGGGTGAACGGCCCCTCGGCGCTGCGCCGCACCACGTAGTCGAGCGCCTGGCGCACCTCGGTGGCCGGCAGCGGTTCCCCGGCGGGGGCCTTGAGCAGGTCGCCGAGCAGGCCGGCCGCGGACTCGGAGCTGCCGCCGGAGAGTTCGACCAGCCGGTGGGCGGCCCGGATCCGCTGCTGGGCGAGCGGGGTGCCCGAGGTGAGGGCCTGGCCGTAGGCGGCCCGGCCGAGCCGCACGGTGCCGGCCAGCTGCTCGCGTTCGGCGGGCGTGCGCGCCTCGTGGTCGTACCCGCCGCCGCTGCCGTGCACCGCGTCGTGGACCTGGTCGAGCAGGCGGCCGCCCTCGGTGAAGTGCGGGGTGCCGTCCCGGTGTTCGGGGCTGAAGGCCCGGTACTGGTCGCCGGGGACGTCCACGGTGCGGGACTCGCCGCGCGGGACGTCCAGGGTGATGGGCAGCAGGCCCTTCTCGACGACCGGGTCCTTGCCCTTGTCGAAGAACGTCACCTCGACCTCGGCGTAGCCCTGGTAGCGGTCCACGGGGGCCGCGAACTTGCCGTTGGAGACGGTCTGGCCGGCCTCGTTGAGGCTGCCGCCCTCCCGCCACAGCCGCTGGGCCCCGGCGGTGATCCCCGGACTGGTGGTGACGTCGCCGGTGATCTTGGCGCCGACCTGGGCCTGGGCGCCCGCGTGGTTCGCGGACAGGTCCGAGCGGGCGGTGCCGGAGGCGGTCGTGTTGGCCGGGCTGAGGTCCGTCTTCTCGTTGCTGCCGTCGTGCTCCAGCGAGACCACCTTCACGCCGACCTCGACGCCCTTGCCGCCGCCGAGCGTGACCCGGTTGGTCGGGGCGGTCGCGCTGATCCCCCCGCCCTGGCTGGCGGTGCCGAACATGGCGGACAGGTGGCTGTGCGTGGTGAGCGCGTTGACCTTGGGCTCCAGCTCCTTCCAGGAGGTCTTCCCGAAGTAGTCCTGCCCGCGCAGCCGCACCACGTCCCGGACGCCGCCGACGTCGCCGAGCCAGCGCAGCACGTCGGTGTCGCGCAGCCCGTTCTCCCAGATCCGCTCCGGCGGCACCGGGACCGCGGTCGTCTCCGGCGCCTTCACCGGGACGGTGCGCGCCGGGTCGTCGACGACCTCGTCCCGCCCCTGCTCGTCGTGCGGCTCCGTCTTGCCGCCCTCCGCCTTGCCGCCCTCCGCCTTGCCGCCTTCCGGGCCCTTCGGCGGCTCCGTCTTGCCGCCCTCCGGGGCCTTCGGCGGGACGGTCTCCCCCTCGGGGGCCTTGGCCGCCGGCGCCTTGCCGTTCACGAAGGGCTCCACCGGGACGGTCTCGCCGGTCTCCACGATGGTCTCGAAGCCGACCGTCGCGGTGCGCCGCTGGTGGACCGAGGCGCCCACCCACGGCTTGCGGGTGATGGTGAACTGGAGTTCCGCCTCGCCCCGGTAGGCGCTGCCGGGCAGCTTCGACTTGGTGGCCATGCCGGCCGTGGTCGACCCGGTCCGGACCTCCGTGTGGTCGTGGCCGTGCCCGCCGGTGCCGGTCAGTCCGGCGGTCACCGAGACCGGTGCGCCCGGGATCGGGGCCGCGCCGGTCGCCCCGAGGACGCCGATCTTGGAGTTGCCGCCGCCCTCGGTCCGGGCGAAGGTGCGCTGCACGTCGGTGCCGGCGTTGAACTCGGTGGTGCCGGACTCGCCGAGGTGCTCCATCCGGTCCCGCAGCACGGCGCCGACCCGGACGGTGGTCCGGCCGTGCCGCACCACGATCTCGTCACCGGCGGTCATGCCCTTGAGCCGGGACTGCAGCCGGTCCGGGGTGAGTTCCGCGTCCAGCTTGCGGCTGACCCCCTCCCAGTCGCTGCCGAACGGGTTGCGCTCCGGCCGGGCCGCGCCGTCCGGCCGGGCGCCGCCGCGGCGGGGCTTCCAGCCGGACTCCACCTGGTCCCGGATCGACTCGCCGAGCGTCCGCCGCGGCCCGGGCGCCCCGCCGCCCGTACCGGCCGGACCGTTCCGGTCCCCCAGCGCGTGCACGTCGGTGACGATCGCCGAGGAGTCCAGCCGCCGCCGCTCCACGAAGCCCTTCGGCTGCCGGGAGGTGGTCCGCCCGGTCGGCTCCGCGTCCTTCTTCCCGTCCTTCGGGGCCTGCTCGGGGGCCTCCTTCGGGGCCTCCTTGGGAACCGCGCCCTCCGCGCCCTCCGCGTCCTTCGGGGCCGGGGCGGTGTCCTCCTTCTTCGGCACCGGGACGGCGTCGCGCTCCGGCACCGCGACCCGGGCCACCGTGTCGACCTGGTGGGTGACCGAGCCGTCGGCGATGCCCAGCCGCTTGAACTCGACCTTGACGTCGTACTTGGCGTCCACGTCGAACAGCACGGCCGTCTCGACGTGCTTGCCGCGGTTCGAAGTCGAGCCGACCGTCTCGGAGTTGTGGCCGTACGTGCGGTCCACCCGGTAGCTGGAGCCGCCCGTGACGTCCAGCACCGGGGTCTTCAGCCGGCCGATCCCGCCGCCGTTCAGCCGGGTGCGGTGGTCGCCCAGGCTGCCCTGTCCGCTGGAGGTGCGGGTGCCGGACTCGAACTCGTAGTCCTTCGACGTGGAGTGGTAACTCGACTCCCCGGTCCGGGCGGTGACGGTGATCTCGGCCTTCCAGGTGGCGCCGGAGACCGTCTCGGTGAGCTTCCCGCCGCGGGTCAGCTGGGAGAGCTGCGACTTCAGCGCGAGCCGGTCGAAGGTCTCCCCGAGCTGCTGGCGGGTCTCCTCCGACAGTTCGCCGTGCTTCGTGCGGACGGCGTTCTCCACCGTGGTGCGGACCCGGTCCGCGCCGCTCAGGCTGTGCACCACGTACGAGGCGTTCAGCTCTCCCCGCTCGCGGATCCGGGGCGGCGCGGTGTGCGTCGCGTCCGGGTTGGGCGCCTTCGCGGCGGCGGACGCCGGGGCGGCCTCGGGCAGCTTCTCCGGCCGGGTGAAGGTGTGGGTGCCGTCCTCGGTCTTCGCCACCTTCGACTTGACCGTGCTCCCGGCTTCGAGGCCCACCTCGATGCCGAGCGGCGCCGTGGTGTCCGAACGGCCGCCCGGCAGCGTCTCGCCCGGGCGCCCGAAGTGCACGTCCACCGCGAGCTTCGCGCCGTAGATGACCTGCGGCGCGTTGTACTTGCCGTTGGCGTAGACCCGGTCGGCCTGCCGGTCCTGCCCGCCCTCCCGGTCGCGGCGCTGGGCGGAACCGGTGGCCAGCAGGTCGCCGCCGGGCGCGCCCTTGGCGACCGTCCCGCCGAGCTGGCCGTTGCCGGCCGCGGTGCGCGCCAGCATCCGCCGCTCCACGGTGAACGAGCTGTTCTCGTTCACCGTGTTCAGCGCGGCCTTGCCGTCCTCGCGCCGGTAGGTCATCTCCTGCACCCGGGCGGTGGCGGTGACCACCATGTCCTCCTTGCCCGGGATCTTCACCACCAGCGGCTCGCCCCGGGTCATGCCGGTCATCCGGGAGGCCAGCTTCGGCTGGCTGAAGCCCTGCAGCACCTGCTCGCGGACGGCGTCCCAGTCCTTGCCGAACCGCTCGCGGCCCTTGGCGTCGACCGCCGCGCGCAGCGCGGACGTGTTCTCCACGTCCCGGACCACGACGTCCTCGCCGAGCCCGCCCCGGTCGTTGCCGCCGCGCCACACCGACTCCGGCGGGCCGGCCACCTCGTGCTGCTCGGGCTCCGGCGCGTCCTTGGCCTTGCCGCCTTCGGCGGAGTCCTTGGGCTCCGTGCTGCCCTCGCCCTCACCCTCGCCCTTGGGCTTGGGCTTGGGCTCAGCGGCGGGGGCCTTGGTGTCCGCCCGGTCGACCAGCAGCCGGACCTCGGCCTCGCCCGCCGGGTGCGCCGTGTCCTTGCCGTTGAACTTCAACTCGTAGTGCACGGCGCCGTCGTAGAGCACACCGGGCACCTTCGACTTGCTGGTCAGCTGGGAGACCCGGCTGTCACCGGAGATCTCCACCACGTCCCGGCCCAGCCGCCCGGAACCACCGACGTTGATCAGGGCCGGACCCGGCTTCAACCCGAGCGACGCGCCGAGCTGGCCCGCGTTGCCCTTGTTGGTGGCCGTGCTGTGGACCTGCTGGACGGTGGTGCCGATGTTGAACTCGGTCTCCTTCGTGGTGCCGACCTGCTCCAGCGTGCCGACCCGCGCCCCGATCTCGACCGTCCCGAGGCTCTTGCCGTTCCGGTCCGTCAGGTTGACGGTGAGCGGCTCGCCCGCCGTCATCGACTTGAGGTCCCGCTGCAGGCGTCCGAAGTCGACCTCGGCGAGGACCTTCTCCTTCATCGCGGGCCAGTCCTTGCCGAACTCCCGCGCACCCGCCTGCTCGACGTGCTCCAGCAGCCCCTCGACCGGCCGCTTGCCCGAGCCGCCGTCGCGCGGCTTCAGGTCCAGCACGATCTCCTGACCGCCGACCCGGCCGTCCAACAGCCGCTGCGGGGGCACCCGGCGCTCGCTGTCGGCCCCCATCGTCGGACGCTCCGGCACCGCCACCCTCATCGTGAGGTCCACCTGCGCGGTGTGCCCGGACTCGGTCCGCACCGGGGTCCCCAGGTGCCTCATGTTGCCGAAGTCCAACTCCAGCCGCATCGTCGAGTCGAACAGCTCCGCGGTCCCGGAGGTCTTCGACCGCGCCACCATGCCGCCCAGGTCCACGTCGACCTGGGCCTGGCCGCGGTCGTGGAAGTACCCCACCATCTCGGTCGGGTCGGCGATGCCCTTCGACTCGCGGACCTGGACGCCCACGTTGTACTGCCACTGCGAGTTCCGGTTCCCGCCGGTCGCCACCGTCCGGTCCGCGCCGTTCTCGAACTCGATCTTGTCGGTCCCCGCGGGCTTCGACTCGGTGACCCGACCGCGCAACTCCACGCTGCCGCTCCACCCGTGCCGCTCGAACGAGGCCGTCCACACCTCGCCCCGGGACAGCGCCCCGAGCATCGGGCGCAGCGTCGCCGGCCCGAAGTGCTCCTCCGCGAACGCCCGCGCCGCCGCCCGGTCCCCCGGCACCATCCGCTCGATGGCCGCGACCACCTGCTCCCGGACCGCCTTCTCGTTCCCGGTCAGCCCGACCACCAGGTCCGTCCCGGCGATCGGCCGGGGCTCCGTAGACTCCTTCTTGCCCTCGGGCAACGGGAGTTCGGGCTCGGGCTGCTTCTTCTCCGACTCGGGCTCGGGCTCCGGCTGCTTCTTCTCCGGCTCCGGCTCGGGCTGCTTCTTCTCCGACTCGGGCTCGGGCTGCTTCTTCTCCGGCTCCGGCTCCGGCTGCTTCTTCTCCGACTCGGGCTCGGGCTGCTTCTTCTCCTCCTTGAGCGCGTTCTCCCACTTCCCGTGGCTCGGCGCCGGGGCACCCTCCGGGCGCGGCACCGGCGCGCTGCCGTCGTAGTGGGCGGGCGCGTCGTGCGCGGGCCCGTCGTTCCGGTACACCGTGACCTGCCGGCCGTTCTCCGGGCCGAAGGTCCCCACGTGCTCACCGTTCGGGTCGAGGACCCGCAGCCGGACGCCCAGCGCGTTGGCCGCCGCGACGGGCAGCATCTCGCCCGCCTGGGTGTTCCAGCGGTTCCCCCAGTCGCGGACGGTTTCGAGCAGCGCCTGCCGCTCGTGCGGGAGCGGCGGCGGGGCGGTGGTGAGGATGTGGTCGCCGACGATCGTCCGCAGCTCGGCGAGCGGCACGTTGTCGAACCCTCCGCGCACGTCCTCGGGCAGGTAGGAGAGCAGTTCCTCCCTGGGCGCGTTGCCCCGGGCCACCAGATCGCCGCGGTAGTTGGTGACGACCTCCTGCGGCCACTGGTCCGCGGGCAGCGTCCGGAAGTGCTCCTCGACCTCGGCCCGGAGCCGTTCGTGCGCGCCGTTCACCCCCGAGAGCTCGGGCAGGCCGACGACCAGCGAACGCAGCAGGCACAGACCGTCGGCCGCCACCGGAACCAGCTTCCCGGCCGGCGGGAACTCGGGCCGCTCCTCGTTGTCGTCCTTCGGAGCCTTCTCCTCGCCCTTGTCCTCGCCCTTGTCCTTGTCCTGGTCGCCGTCCTTCTTGCCCTGCTCCTCGGTGTCGTCCTTCTTGCCGTCGCCCTCGTCGTCCTTCGGGGCCTTGCCCTCGCCCTTGTCCTCGTCGCCCTGCTTCTTGCCCTGCTCTTCGTTGCCGTCCTTCTTGCCCTGCTCCTCGCTGCCGTCCTTCGGAGCCTGGTCCTTGTCTCCGCCCCCCTGGTCCTCGGGGCCCTTGTTGCCCTTCTCCCCCTCGTGGGCCGGGGCGTGCTGGGTGCCGAGTTCGGGCGGGGCCGAAGCGGAGCGGGGGCGGGTGGTTCCGGCGGGCGGCGGCGGGGCGGGGGTGTCCTCGGTGTGCTGCTGCCGCGGGGGTTCCTGGTGCTCGGTGGGCGGCGTGTGGTGGGAGACCGAGCCGAAACCGGGCTGGTTGTCGTTGCCGCGCGGCGTGCCAGTGCCCCCGGAGGTCTTGTCGTTGCCGATGGGCGCCGGGGTCTCGGTGGTGGGCTCGTTCTTGGCGGTCTCCGGCGCCTTCTCCCGGCTGGTCCCGGTGCTGCCCTGCGGCGGCTGCTCGTTGCCGCGGTCCTCCAGCCGCTGCTGGCGGCGGGCGAGCTTGGCCGCCTTCACCGCTTCCTTCTGCTGGCGCGCCTCGGCTGCGGCTTCCGCCTTCTTCCGTTCCGCTTCCAGCTGCTCCGGGGTCTTCTCCGGCTTGGCCGACAGCGCTTCCCGGCGCTTCTCGAGGTCTTCGTTGTTCTTGACGACCTCTTCCGCCTGCTTCTTGCGGTCCTTGAGCAGTTCGTTGGCCTGCTTGGCCCGCTCTTCGGCGGCGGCGAGCTGCTTCTGGTGCTCGGGGCTCCGGTCGTCCGTCTGCTTGAGGCGCTGGACCTCGGCCTCGGTCTGCCGGACGAACTCCTCGGTGCGGGCGACGGAGTGCTTCGCGGCGGAGACGGCGGGCCCGTACTGGCGCAGCGCGTTGTCGAGGTTCTTCTTGTTCTCGCCCTTGTTGGCGTTCTTGTCGCCCTCGCGCTGCCGGTCGTCGACCCGGTCGGACATCCGGGCGGCGGCGAACGCGATCGGGTCGAGGGTGCCGTCGTTGCGGTAGCGGCCGTCGCCGTCCGGGTTGTGGACCGTGAGCGGGCGGTACGGCGGGCGGCCCTCGCCGGCCGGGCCGGGGCCGTGGCCGGGGCGCGGGTCGATCGGGAGGCCGGAGCCGAACTTCGCCTCGGGGCGGTAGAACCGGGAGACGAGGTCGCCGAGTTTGCGTTCGGCTTCGTCGACCTGCTTCTTCGCGGCGGCTTCGCGGTCGGTGCCCCTGGCGTCTTCCAGGTCGCTCTTCGCCTTGGCCAGTTCGTTGTTGAGGCCGACGGCGTGTTCCCTGAGCGCGGGTCCGCCCCGGTGGATCTCCTGGACGACGGACAGGGCCAGGCCCTCGGCCACGTCCTTGCCGTGGAAGACCTCCTGGTCGAAGGTGACGTGCTGCTTCGTGCCGCCGTTGCCCGGGTAGGTGTGCTCCCACTTGCTCTTCTCGCCGGTGGCGGTGGAGCCCTCGACGTACTTGGTGGTGCGGGCGGTCTCGCCGTTGGGCAGCTTGTACTCCTGCATGGCCGGGCGGTCCAGCGGTTCGAGCTGGTCGTGCAGGGAGACCCAGCCGTCGTGGTGCTGCAGGATGTCGGAGCCGAACACCATGGTGGTGGGGCCGTAGCGGGTGACCATCTTCTCGTCGCCGACCTCCATCCGGAAGAAGGCGAAGTCGTCGTTGCCCAGGCTGCTGGTGTTGGTGTCGCTGCTCTTCCCGGACGCCATGAACTTGACGTCCCGCCGCATGAGGTCGCCCTGCGAGGAGAGCATGCCGGAGTTGGCGATGGCGTGGTAGGCGGGGGTGGAGTGCTTGAGCCGGTAGGGCAGGTCCTTGAGCGAGTCGTGGAGGTCCCGCAGCTCGGGGTCGTCCTTGAGGTGCGGCTCGACCTGGTCGCGCAGGTTGCCGAGGTTGCGGTCGGACAGGGCGCGGACGAAGTCGGCCCGCTTCTCCGGCGGGAGGGTCGACAGGTCCTCGGGGAGGTTCGCCAGGTCCTCGTTGGTGAGCTTCTTCGAGTCCTCCGCCTTGGGCGGGTTCGCCGGGTCGTCCGCCTTGGGCTGGTTCTCCGGGTCCTCGTGCTTCGGCGGGTTCGCCGGGTCCTCGACCCTGGGGGTCTCGGAGGCCGGCGGCTTCTGCTGCCCGGCGCTGTCCCTGATGTCCTGCTGGACGGTCTTCCACTGGGTGCCGGTGGGCACGTCGGCGTACGCCTGGTCACGGCGGAACTCGCGGACCCGGTTGTGCAGCAGGTCCATCAGCTTCGGGTCGAGCGCCAGCGGGACGCGGCTGCCCCCGCCCTGCGGGTGCGGCTCGGACAGGGTCTTGGAGAGGCCGGTGAGCGGGCCGTACTGGTTGCGCAGGTGGTAGAGGCCGCCGTGGTCGGCGGCGCCCGTGACCTGGCCCTTGAGCAGGCGGTCCAGTTCGTCGCCGCGCCGCACCGTCTCCTCCTCGTAGGCGCGCCGCGCCTCGGGGGTCGGGTGGGCCTGCTCGAAGCGCGGGGGGTCCGTCATCAGCTGGAGCCGCTCGCGCAGTTCGTCGCCCTTGCCGACGATCTCGTCGCCGGTGGCGCGCAGGTGCTTGCCGGGGTCGGCCCCGTCGTTGCCCAGCCGGGCCTGCTCGTCCAGCCACTGGGCCCGTTCCAGCACCTTGGTGGCGGTCTGCGGGTAGTCGCTGCGGATCAGCATGTCGGCGAACTGGTGGAGTTCGGGCTGCGACAGGTGGTCGACGTTCACCTCGACCGGGGTGTCCTTGCGGGTGGTGAAGTCCTTGCCCATCCACTCGGAGAACGCGTCCGGGCGGGCCTGGCCGTCGGCGGAGGGGACCCACTTCTTCTGGTCCGCGTCCCACTTGATCCTGACCGACCCGTCCTGGGTGACGGCGGCCTCGTTGTCGCGCCGCTGGGCGGCTTCCGGGTCGTCGTCCTGGTTCTGCTTGTTGTCCTTCTTCTTCGCTCCGAAGCCCTCGTGGTCGGCGGTCGGCTCCGGGAGCGGCCGCTCCTCGGGGCGGTGGAAGTCGGAGTAGGTGTCCATGAAGTCGCGGTCGTGCGGCCCGGAGATGTTGTTCTCGTGCGGGTCGGCGACCGAGGCCCAGACCGTCCAGTCGGAGCGGAAGTTCTCCGGCATCGAGCCGTCGGCGACGGTGACCTTGCGGTCCGTCAGGTCGGCCCAGCGCAGCGTGCCGTCGCGGTCGTGGACCAGCGCGACCGCGTGGCCCGTGCCGCCGTCCTTGCCGGCGCCCAGGACGGTGGCGAAGCTGCCGGGGCCGCCCTGCTTGACCTGGTCCATCAGCTTCTGGATGCCGTCCGGCCCCTCGCCGAAGCGGGCCGGGCCGTCGTGCCGCTTCCACAGCGCGTTGCCGGGGACCGGTTCGGCCGTGCCGTGCAGGGTCTGGCCGGAGACCCGGGGGCGCCCGAAGTGGGTGTCCCGGTACGCCTCGACGTTCTCCAGGCAGGCGTTCAGGTCCTCGGGACGCCGGCCGCCCGGGCCCTCGTGGACCGGCACCTCGTGCGGATTGACCTTCTGCAGCAGCGAGTTGCTCATCGCGGGGTGCTGCCGGTCGGCGCCGCCGACGTAGTCCGTGAGGTCCTTGGTCAGCGGGTGCTCCGGGCCGAACGAGCGGTAGCCGCGGTCGTTCAGCACGCCGTCGGTGTTCTCGTACGACGGCGTCCGGCGCCGCTTCGGCTCCTGCTCGGAAACGAGCTGGTCGTCCTCGTCCTCGTCCCGTCCGCGCTTGCGGCTGTTCGACGGGGCGGGCTGCGGCGTGGTGTCGCCGTCCGCGTCCCGCCGGGGCGGGACGGCCCGGGTGTCCTGGGCGGGCGCGGTGGCGTCCGTCGGACGGGGCGGCTGGTGTTCGGGCGCGGCGGTGCCGTGCGCGGTGGCATCCGTCGGACGGGGCGACTGGTGTCCGGACGCGGCGGTGCCGTGCGCGGCGGTCGACGCGGGCGCCGAGTCCGACGCGGGCGCCGGGCGCGACGGGAGCGCGCCGAAGTCCCGGGCGCCGGTGCCCTGTCGGCTGCCCTCGGCGGGGTGCGAGGCCGGCGGCGGCACGGACGTGTTCTCGTCGCCGGACCGGACCGCGTCCGGTCGCGGGGTCACCGGCCCGGGGTTGTCGGCGGAACCGGACGGCTGGGGCTGCCGGGCGGCACTCTCGTCCCGCATCACCTCGATCCAGTCCGACTTCCGGAACTCCGAGAGCAGGGTCTCGGGGGTCCGGTTCGGGTAGGCCGCCAGCGCCTGCTCCGCCAGTTGCCGGATGGGGGCCTCGCTGGCGTTCAGGAACTGCTGGTTCGCCTCGTTGGCCCTCTGCAGCCGGGCCGCGGTGGCCTCGACGTCCGCGAGGGTCTTGCCGGGCCTCTGGAGCTCGGCGACGAGGCGCTCCTGGGCTTCGAGCCGCCCGCTCATGTCATTGACGAACCTCTTCAGCGTCTGGACGGACGGGTCCCGCGGGTCCAGCCCCTTGGTGAGGCCGTGCGCCGCGTCCTGGAACTGTCCGAGCTGCTGCTTCGCCCTGACGTGGTACGGGTCGACCGTCATCTTGACGAGGTTCTCCGGGGTCTGCGTCGAGACCTCGAACGGGATGGTCGACTGCTTGGAGACCGTCGGCGGACGGTTCGGATCCAGGATGTTCGTGTGCGTCTCCTGGCTGACCAGCTCCCAGCCCTGCCCGTTGTGGCGCAGCATGTTGGTCGCCGCCGGCGTGTGGCCGGGCGGCAGGGGCGCCGCGTAGTCGTGCAGCCCCGCCCACTGGGTGACCGTCTTCCCCAACCGGAAGTCGGCGCCGGCCCGCAGGTTCTCCGAGGCGGAGTACGACTGGTAGTGCCACGCCGTGAACGTGTCCTCACCGGGCTTGACGGTGGCCACGAACGCGCAGCCGTTCATCGCGTCGGTGAACACCAGCCCCTCGCGCGGGAGGTCCGGGTGCGGGCGCAGCGGGACCTCGGTGTGGCCGATGGTGCTGTCGGCACCGGGGCGCTCGCTGGCTTCGTAGGGCACGTACGCGCCCTTCACGTAGTGGCTGTCGTCCTTCAGCGGCGGCAACTGGGATCCGACCGGCTCGGGGAAGCGTTCGAGTCCGGGGAAGCTCTCGGGGTGCTCGGCGAAGTGCGCCGCGTACTTCTCCCACGCGGGCACCAGGTGGTAGGAGGGCTTGCCGCCGCGGCCGGCGGCCGGGTCCGGCTCCATCGTGAACCAGTGCTTGTCGCTGCTCTTCATCGCGTTGAGGAACGCGATGTCCTGCCCAGGCTTCAGCCCGGGCATCCGCTGCTTCACGCCTTCGGAGAAGTCCACCGAGAGGAGGTTGTCCTCCAGGAACCTCGCCGGGTCGTGCATGATCCCGTGCTCCGGCGTGCCCACCGGCGGCAACGGCTCCGGCTCGACGTGCGGCACGGCCTCGTCGTGGTCCGACGGCCGGTCGGTCACGTCCTGGTGCTCCCGGCCCTCGTGCTCGGGGTGGGCCTGCGACGACTCCGGGGCGGACTCGTGCCCGGGGCGGAGCGAACCGCCGCCCTGGTGGCTGCCGCCGTTGCCGGTCGCGCCGTTCGGGTGGACGGAACCGGACGCACCGGAAGTCGACGGCGCCCCCGATCGGATCCCGCCGCCCACGTCACCGGCACCGCGGACCGGACCGGTCACCAGACCCGACCGGTGACCGTCCTGCCGCGGGACGGCCCCGAACCCCGCCGGGCGGCCGGACGCACCGGCCCCGCCGCGACCGGCACCGGCCGCACCACCGGCCGTCGCACCGGGCAGGTACCCGCCGCCCGCCATCGGGGGCGGCGTGGCGGTCGACGACGTGACGTCCGGGACCGCGTCCGGCGACTCCTGACCGGGCAACTGCTCCGTCCCGGCCGGACGCATCGGCGTCGGGGCGGACGCCCCCCGCGTGCCACCGTCCAGATGGGTGCCACCGCCACCGGCCAGGTTCGCGGCGCCACCGAGCACGCCCGACAGGTTCGGCACCGCGGACTGGTGCGCCGCCGCGGAACCGTCGGACTGCTCCGTCCCCCGCGACGCAGGACCCTCCTGGTGCGGCAACGCCGTCCCGTGCGGCTGCGCAGCGACCGGCTCCTGGCGCGGAGCCGGAGTCTCGTGCGGCTGCGCGGCGACCTGCTCGTGGCGCGGAGCCGGGGTCTCGTGCGGCTGCGGAGTCGGCGACTCGTGCGGCTGAACCGCCACCGGCTCCGGACGCGGCGCCACGTTCTCGTGCACGGGCGCGGCGGGCTCGTGACGCGGAGTGGCCTGCTCGTGCGGCTGCGAAACCGGCTCCTGGCGCGGAACGGCCTGCTCCTGACGCGGAGCGGCATTCTCGTGCACCTGGGCAGCAGGCTCCTGGCGCGGCGTCACGTTCTCGTGCACCGGAGCCGACTCCTGACGCGGAACCGCCTGCTCCTGCCGGGGAGCAGCGTTCTCGTGCACCTGGGCAGCAGGTTCCTGACGCGGCGTCACGTTCTCGTGGGCCGGAGCCGACTCCTGACGCGGAACCGCCTGCTCCTGACGCGGAGCAGCGTTCTCGTGCACCTGAGCGGCAGGCTCCTGACGCGGCGCCACGTTCTCGTGCACCGGCGCCGACTCCTGACGCGGAACCGCCTGCTCCTGACGCGGAGCGGCATTCTCGTGCACCTCACGTTCTCGTGCACCGGCGCCGCCTGCTCCGTACGCGGCGCGACGTTCTCGTGGACCGGCGGGGTGGCCGTCGGCGTGGGATCCGTCTGCGGCCGCACCGATTCGACCTTCGGCGTCGCCGCCTGGGTCTCGGCGTGCGGTGCGGGGGTGTCCTGGGTCCGCACGCCCGTCTGCTCGCGCGGCGTGGGCGCGGGGGTCTCGTGGGTGGCGGACCCGGCGGGGGTGGTGGTGTCGTGTGCCTGGGAGGTGACGGGCGTGGTCGTCGGGTGGGTGCCGCCCGCAGTCTCCCCGGCGCTGCGGCCCGAGCCGAACGGCGCCAGGCCGTTGACCTTCGACTCGCCCGCACCGGCGCCCGCGCTCGCGCCCGCGCTAGTCCCGGAGCTGTGACCGCCGGACGAACCGGCCGCCGCAGCACCCGCGCCAGCGCCCGCGCCCGCGCCGAGCAGCGAGCCCGCACCGGTGCTGCCGTGCGTGCCCGCGCTCTCCGCCGAACCGCTGCCGCTGCCGCTTCCGCTGCTGCCACTGCTACCGGAGGAGGACGTCCCGGACGGCCCCTGGTAGGCGCTGTCGCCGGAGGAGGTGGCGGACTTGCTGAAGGTGGGCGGGCCGTCGTGGCTCGCGCCGCCGCCGGTGCTGCCGGTGCTGTGGGGGAGGTCGAGCTTGGGGGCCTCGGCGGGCTTGGGGGCGGCGGCGTGGCCCTTGAGCGCGGAGGCGCCCGCGTGCAGGCCGGCGCCCGCGCCGCCGGAGAGGCCGGAGCCGAGCAGGGATTCGCTGTCGACCTTGCCGGTGGTGATGAGCTGGGTGGAGACGTCGGCGCCGACGCCGACGGCCGCGCCGGTGGCCATCTTGCCGGCGGTGGAGTTGAGGGCGCTCTCGGCGCCGATCTTCTTGCCGGCCGCGCCGATGCCCTTGCCGATCAGGTGGGCGGAGGCGCCGCCGACCGCGCCGCCGAGGGCGTTCTGGCCGACTTCCTTCATGTCGATGCTCTTGCGGTGGCCCTCGGCCACCTCGATGCCCTGGGCCAGGAAGTTGATCGCGGCCATCTGGGCGGCCTGCTTGGCCGCCATCTCGAGCATCTCCTTGAGGAGCTTCTTGAGCAGCTGCGAGACGACCACCCGGCTGGCCGCGATCATCACCGGGACCTCGAGCAGCGAGGCGCCCGCGGTGAACGGGGCCTCGGCCTCGGCGGTGGCCAACTCGAAGGCGAGGATGCCGAGTTGCGCGATGATCTGGATCTTCGCGGTCTCCGCGGAGTTGGCCACCTGTTCGAGCATGTCGCCCATGCCGTTGAGCGCGTTGATCGCGCCGGGCAGGTAGCCGGGGTCCTGCTCGGTGCCCTTGCCGACCGAGTACTTGTCCCAGTACTTGCCGAGCGCCTCGGCGGCGTTGCCCTTCTGTCCGTCGAGGGCGCGCTTGATCGTCGAGTCGGCGCTCTGGGTGGCGTCCTTGAGGGAGTCGGCGGCCTTGCGGCAGTGGTCCGCCATCTCGCGGAGCTGGTCCTCGTCGGCCTCGGGCCAGCGGGTTCCGGCGAGCAGGAGCAGGACCCACTGGAGCGGCTCCGGGAGTTCGACAGCCATGGGGTCAGTGCCTTCCGCTCTGGGTGATCCGCGGGGTCATCGGGACGTGGACGGGGGTGGACGGCATGGAGGGGGAGGTGGGCATCTGCACGGGGCTGTCGATGTCGCCGAGTTCGGAGACGACGTTCTGGTCCGCGTTCTGGTAGCTCTCGGCCATCGCCTTCAGGCCGTCGGCGATGCCCTTGAGCGCCTCGGGCAGGCCCTTGACCACGTCCATGGTGTCGTGGCTGTACTTCAGGTAGCCCTTCTCGCCCTCGGCGAACTTCTTGCCGGACTCGTCGTTGCCCCACGGGTTCTGGGACTCCATCGAGGGCAGGAAGGCGCTCAGCGAGCGGTAGACCGAGGCGACCTGCTCGGAGGCGGCGAGCATCGGCGAGACGGCCGCCCGGTACTGGTCGGGGTCCACCTGGAAGCCCGACCCGGCGTTGCCCGATCCCCCGCTGCCGGAGGCCGCGCTCCGCTTGGCGGCGGCGGTCTCGCCCCGCCGCAACGTCCGCTCCGGCGTGGCCTCGCCGCGCTGCAACGTCCGCATCGGCTCGGCCTCGCCCCGCTGCAACGTCCGCTCCGGCGTGGCCTCCTGCGCCGGAACACCCCGGTCGAAGGCCCGCAACGGCTCCGCCTCCTGCGCGGGGACGCCCCGGTGCAACGTCCGCTCCGGCTCGGCGTCCCCCCGCACCCGCACGCCCTGCTCCATCGGCTGCAGCGGCTCGGCCGCCACCCGCTGGAAGGGCTGCAACGGCTCGGCCTCCTGCGCCGGTACACCCCGGTCGAAGGCCCGCAACGGCTCGGCCTCCTGCGCCGGAACAGCGCGCTCGAACGGCTGCAGCGGCTCGGCCTGCACCCGCTGGAACGGTTGCAGCGGCTCCGCCTCCTGCGCCGGAACGCCCCGCTGGAACGGCTGCAGCGGCTCGGCCTGCACCCGCTGGAACGGCTGCAGCGGCTCCAGCGGCTCGGCGGCCAGGTGCTGTCCCTCCTCCGCGGTCCGGAGGACCCGGTGCTGCGGCTCCAGCGGGACGCTGTCGGGGATGACCGTGCCGACCCGCAGGTGGGCGGGTTGGACGGGTTCCTCGGGCAGCAGCCGGGCGGTGCTCGGCTCGGACGCGGCGTACCAGGCCGACTCGTCGTTGCTCATGGGAGGGTTCCTTCGTCGGTGCGGGGGTGGCGGCGGGCGGGCGCGCGGGGTCAGTCCGCGGCGGGGGCGGCCAGCCGGGAGAGGGCGGCGCGCAGGAACGGGCTGGGCACCTGGAAGCCGCCCTCCTCGCGGAGCGGGGCCCGCTGCGGCGCGGCCGCCGCGCCCTCGGCGGCGGGCGCCGGGGCGGTGGTGGCGGCGGGCGCGTCGGGGTGGCCGCGGCGGGCGGCGGCGCTGCGCGAGCGCTCCAGGTAGGCGGCGTCGTCCGTGCGGTCGGCGCCCTCGGCCTGGGTGTCGGTCCGGGTGCTCGCCGAGGTGTCGGTCCGGGCCGTGGTCGGGTCGGCCGCGGGGGTGCCGCCGGAGGTCCGGTCGGTGTCCGGCGTGCCGTCGGTGGTCGGGGTGTCGTCGGTGCCGGTGCCGTCGGGGGTGGCCGCGCCGCCGCCGAGCAGGACGCCGGCCAGCTGGTTGATCATGTCGTTCTCGCTGGCGGGTCCGGCCGGGGCGACCGCGGCGGGTTCCGGTTCGGCGGTGGTGAAGGTGCCGTCGGCGCGGGCGTCGTCGAGCCAGCGGCGGCGGGCCCGGTGCCACTGGCGGTCGCGCGGGTCGACGTCGGCGGCCTGGCCGAGGATGCCGGCGTCGCCGTAGAGCTCCTCGTCCTCCTCGCCCTCGGCGCCGAACCGGGTGGGGCTGACGAAGCGGTTGCCGCCCTTGTTGCCCTTGCCGCCGCGTCCACCGCCGCCCATGCCGCCGGGGCCGTGGGCGCCCGCGCCGGGGGTGCCGGCGGCGCCGTTGCGGCCGCTGGCGCCGCTCCCGCTGCCGCTGCCGCCGGCCGCCAGGACGCCCGCGCCGGCCCGGCCGACCGCGGAGCCGGCCCCGGACATGCCCTTCGTGCTGGCCCCGCCGGCCGCGCCGAGGCTGCCGGCGCCGCCGGAGCCGGCCCGGTACGCGGAGCCGCCCGCGCCGCCGAGGCCGCCGGCGCTGCCGCCGCGCCCGGCCAGGGCGCTGCTGCCGGAGCCGATGCCGCCGCCCGAGCCGCGCAGGGCCGAGCCGCCGGCGCCGACGGTGCCGCTGCGTCCGGCGGTGCTGCCGCCCAGGCCGAACGGGCTGCTGCCGGTCCCGTTGAAGGGGGTGAGGCCGCCGCGGCCGAGGCTCGAACCGAGGTTGCCGGAGGTGCCCAGGCCGTTGCCGAGGACGCTGCCGATGTTGCCGAGCGAGCCGCCGAGGTTGAGGCTGCTGCCGGGGCCGCCGCCGCTGGTGCCGAGGCTGCCGGGGTTGTAGCTGCCGCTGGGGGTGTACCCGCCGGTGTTGCTGCCGGGGCCGCCCAGGTCGCCCAGGTCGCCGAGTCCGGCCAGGCCGAGCGAGCCGGCGCTGCTGGAGAGCGGGCTGAAGGTCGGGGTGGAGGCCACCGGGCCCGCGCCGTTGCCGAAGTTGGGCATGTTGGGGGTGAGCGGGGTGAAGGGCGCCAGCCCGGCGGAGCCGGAGCCACCGGAGCCGCCGGAGCCCGAACCGCCGCCGAAGCCGCCGCCCGCGCCGCCGTGCGCACCACCGCCGCCGGTCCCGCCCGCGCCGCCGTACGAGCCGGCGCCGCCGCTCCCGCCCGCGCTGCCGAGGGAGCCCGGGTCGCCGACGCCGCCGAGGCCGCCGTACGCACCCGCGCCGCCCGCTCCGGACGCGCCGCCCAGGGCCCCGGGGTTGCCGACACCGCCGAGCGCACCGGCACCGCCGAGCCCGTCCGCGCCACCGAGGGCGCCCGCACCGCCGAGGCCGTCGGCGCCGGTCGTGCCCGGGGCGTACGGGTCGCCGGGCAGGGCGGTGCCCCGGACCCTCATCGCGGCCGCCGTGCCGTCGGCGCCGGTGCCGCCCGCTCCGGCGGCTCCGCCGGTGCCCGGACCGCCGCTCGCGGACGTCCCGTTGAGGGCGCAGGTCTGGCCCATGCCGGTCATGTCGGTGATGTGGCCGGCGCTCTTCCTGAGCATGCCGTCGACGTTGCTGCCGACCTGGCCGATGTACTGGTGGTAGACGGCGGCGGCCTGCTTGACGCCCTCGGACTGGGCGATGTCGTCGTGCTTCCCGGCCGGGTGGGCCTCCATGTACTCCTTGGCGTACTGGAGTTCGCGCACCATCTCGGTCTTGGTGCCGCTGACGGCCTCGGAGGCGCCCTGCAGCGAGTTGGCGATCGCCACGCCGGACTGGAGGGTGGTGGCGACGTGCGAGCCGTCGCCGGCGGCGAACTTCTGCAGGTACTGGGAGAAGCTGTCGGCGGCGGGGCCGGACATGCTGGACATCGCCCGCTGGGCGGCCTCGGTGATCGCCCGGACGTGGGTGTCGGCCACCTCGTTCCAGGTTTTCCAGGCGTCGGCGAGGTTGGCGAGCAGGTCCTCGTCCCCGTCGGGGAAGGCGATGTCCGCGCCGTTCTCGTTGCTCTGGACGGTCTTGAGGACTTCGGCGAGGTCGGCGGGCAGCTCGATCATGGCGGCAGGTCTCCGGAGAGGGGAGGTCGGGTGCGGAGCGGGTGGCCGGTGGCCGGGGCCGACGGGGCCCGGGCGGCGGCAGCGACGGGCGGTGCGCGGCGGGTGCCGGTCCGCGGCGGCGGAGCGGCCCGGGCCGGTGCGGGCCGGTGAGGTGCGGTACGGGGGCGGGCGGCGGGCGGACCCGGGTCCGGGTCCGGCGGCGCCGCCCGACGGTCCGTCAGATCATTCTCGGCCCGGCGCCGCCGCCGTAGCCAGGCCGCAGCAGCGGGTTGGGGTGGTTGTAGTCGAGCTCGGGCGCGTCCGGGTCGTGGTAGCCGACGCCGGGGTCGGTGTTGCCGATCGGGGTGATCGGGGCCGGCGGCGGGGGCGGGGTCGGCTCCGGGACGGGGTCCGGTTCGAGCAGCGGCCGCAGCGGCGCGTCGGGCAGCGAGGCGGGCACCGCGTCGACGGTGTCCGGTTCGAGCAGCGGCAGCCGGGGCGTGAGGGGCAGCGAGTCCGGCACCGCGCCGACGGTGTCCGGTTCGAGCAGCGGCAGCCGGGGCGCGAGGGGCAGCGAGGCGGGCACGGCGCCGGTCGGGGCCTGGCCGACGGGCGCGGAGAGCGTGCCGGTCGGGATGACCTGGCCCATCGCGGCGGCCTGTTCGTCGTCGTTGGCGCGGTGCCGGGCGACCATGGTCTGCAGGTTCTCGCCCACCGCGGTGGCGTTCTGCATCAGGGTGCGGATGCCCGCGAGGACCTGTTCCTGGTGCTGGGCGAGGCCGCCCACCGAGGAGCTGCCCCCCAGCAGGGCCTTGCCGAGCAGGTCGGTCCCGTAGACGGACTCCTGCACTTGTTTGACGGCGGCCTCCAACTTGTTGGCCGGTCCGTTCAGTTCGTCAAGCAGCCCCATGATCTTCTTGGAGGCTGCCTCGACCTCGTCGAGGTCGATCCACACCGTCTCGTCCGCCACCGCACACCTTCCCGAACTCCACCCGCCCCCGGTGGGTACGCGTCCGCACCGGCGGCCCGGTCGGGCATGCCTGAACACCGGAGCGGAACGGCTCCGGGCGTGCCCGTGCCATGCCCGCACCGGCCCTTTTCGCAGGCAACCCTAACCCGCCGTCTGAGCGCGCACAGCCAAGGCCGGGTGCCGGGATGACGATGCGTCATCCCGGCACGAGCTTTGCAGAGCTTTCGACTCCTGTAAGGAGCCTAAAAGCATGCATCAGGTAAATTCACGGCGTGAAACCGTAAGGGAGGTAAAGAGCGGACGTGCGCGTTCCGGGTGGATCGTGAAGGTTCCGGAGAGGTTGCGCGCTAGAGGGTGACGGCGCCTCCCGGGGTGACGATCCGCAGGCCCGCCTCGTCCAGCTCGATGGCCAGCGGAGTGCCCTCCAGCGCCGCCTCGTTGAGCAGCGTCGCGCTGGAGAGGTGCCACAGCCGCAGCGTCCCGGCGGCGTCCCCGGCCGCGAGCAGCGCCTCGCCGTCGAACTCCTTGCCGACCACGGCCCGGACGGCCGCGCCGCCGCCGGTCAACTCGGCGGTCCGGCTGCCGTCCTGGACGTCCCAGACCAGCACCGTGCCGTCGCCCGCGCCCGCGATCACCACGGGGCGGCCGCCGATCTCGGCGAACGTCACCACCTCGGCGGGGCGCGGCAGTCCGGCGCAGACCGGGCCGGCCGCGCCGCTGCCCGCGTGCCACAGCCGCACCGTCAGGTCCTCCCCGGCGGTGGCCAGGATCGGCTGCCCGCCGGCCACCGTGGCGGCCAGCGCGGTGAACGGGCCGCGCCCGGTGGCGAAGCGGCGGCTGTCGGCGCCGGTGGCGGCGTCCCGGACGGAGAGCGCGCCGTCCCGCCCGGCCGAGGCCAGCAGCGGCTGCTCGCCGGGGGTGAAGGCGATCCCGGCGACCGGTCCGGCGTGCGGGACGGGCAGCGGCAGCGCGCTGCCGTCGGTCAGCCGGTGGCTGCGGACGGCGCCCGCGGCGGTGCCGCACAGCAGCAGGTCGGCGGTGAGGTCGAGGGTGTGCACCGGGCCGCCCTCGCCGGGCAGGTCGAGGAGTTGGCCGCCGGTGGGGGCGTCCCAGACCGCGACCGAGCCGTCGCCGAAGCCGGCCGCCAGCACCGGGCGGCCGTGCAGGGTGCCGGCGGCCAGCGCGGCCAGCGGGCTGCCGGGGCGCCCGGCGGGCACCGCGGCGGTCGCGGGCCGGCCGGTGGCGGCCTCCCAGACGGTGATCCGGCCGCTCTCGTCGCCGGTGTAGAGCAGGCCCTCGACGGCGGCCAGGCCGGTCAGCCACTCGCCGGCCGGCCAGCCGTGCAGCGGGCGGCCGTCGTACACGTCCCAGGTGCGGACGGTGCCGTCCAGCGCGCAGGAGGCCAGCACCGGGCGGTCGTCCAGGGTGGTGAAGGCCAGGCCGGTCACCGTGCCGGTGTGGCCGTCGAGTTCGGCCACCGACTGGCCGGTGGCCAGGTCCCACAGCCGGATCCGGCGGTCCTGCCCGGCGGAGGCCAGCACGGCCTGGTTGTCGAGGGTGAGCACGGCCAGCGCCGCGACCTCGCCGCGGTGGCCGACCAGCAGGTGCATCTGCTCGCCGGTGCCCGCGTCCCAGACCCGGACGGTGCCGTCGGGAGAGGCCGCGGCCAGCAGGTCGACCCCGGCGCAGTGCGCGGCGCGCAGCGCGGTGGCGCCCCGGCCGCCGGTGGGCAGGGTGCCCAGCACCCGGCCGTCGTCGGCCCGGACGGCCCGCAGGTCGCCGGACTGCCCGGCCGAGAAGGCCACCGGGATGTCCCGGCAGACCAGCGCGGCGACGGCCTGCGCGCCCTCGCCGCCGGTGGTGCCGTGCGCGACCTGGCCGGTGGCGGCGTCCCAGACCTGGACCGAGCCGTCGGTGCTGCCGACCGCGAACAGCGAGCGCCCGCCGGCCTCGCCGAGCGCGACGGCGGTGGGCGCCAGGCCGGCGTCGGCGTCGGAGCCGCCGAGCGGGGCGGCGTCGTCCAGCGCGGTGAGGCCGAACGCGCCGTCCTCCTCGACCAGCGCGTACGCGGCGCGGCCGGCCACGGTGCCGACGGCGGCGGCGCTGCGGGCGGTGCCGGCGGCGGGTTCGGTGCGGGCCAGCGCGGTGGCCAGCGCGGCCGGGGCGCCGGGCTCGCCGAGGGCCTGGCCGAGCAGCGCGGCGAGGACCGCGGCGGAGGCGGGCACCGGGGCGGCGGTGCCGTCGGTCCACTGCCGGTCGGCCTGGCCGGGCTGGCCCTGGACGGTGAGCCGCCGCCCGGTGGCGGGGGTGCCGTCGGGGGCGGGGGCGGGGGCCTGGCCGGCGCCGGCCAGCACCCGGCGGATCAGCGCGGCGTCGATCCGGCCGGTCCGCTCGCGGTCGGCGCGGGTGGCGCGGAAGGCGCCGTCGGCGGTGATCACGAGTTCGCCGAGGGCGCCGTCTTCCAGTCGTACGCTTCCTGACATGTCGTCACTCCTGGTTCGGTGCGGGGAGTTTGGGGAGCCCCGGGGTCAGCAGAGGTCTTCCGGTACGAGTGTCGCGTGCACCGCGTCGTGCAGCCGGTGGGTGCGGGAGCTACGGAACAGCGCGGGGCGGTAGCCGGCCCGGCGGAAGCCGATGGCGGCGCCGGTGAGCTGGCTGGGCATGTTGTCGGCGGCGGCGAAGGCGTCGATCCGGCGCAGGCCGATCCGTTCGAAGCCGAACCGGCAGACCAGCCGGAGCGCGGCCTTGGCGGTGCGCAGCCGGCGGTGCTCGGGCAGCAGCCAGACCGCGACCTCGGCGCACTCCTGCTCCGGGTCGAGGTTGACCAGCTCGGCCCAACCGAGGGCCTCGCCGGTGTCGGCCGACTCGACGGCGAAGTAGGCGGCCCGGCCGGTCTCCCACAGCATCGGCGGGACGTCGGCGAGCCACTGCTCGGCGGCCGCGGCGTCCCGGTGCGGGACGACGGCCTGCAGGAACTCCCGCACCAGCGGGTCGTGGGTGCCGCGGTGCACCAGGGCGGCGTCGCCGGTGCGCGGTCTGCGCAGCACCAGCCCGTCGGCCGCCATCGGTTCGTCCCGCACTTCGGCGAGCGTCAGCATCGCTCCCCCCGTCCCGCCTGCCCCGACCACCTCGCGGACCGCTCTCCCGGAGCCGCCCGGCGTACCCTCCCCCGCCGTCCGACCCGGCGTCAAGTCAGGCCCGATCCCCGGGCGTTTGCGCACGTCAGCGGGACGTTAGTGGAACGTGAGCGGGGCCGCGCAGACTCGTTCGCGGGGTTCGTCACTCCACGTCCCGCCGCCCACCCGGCCCACTCGTTCTCTCCCGGGCCGGGCGCCCCCGCTACGGGCGGCGGGACCCCTCCCTCTGAGGCCTCATCCCACCAGCGGCCTGGCTCCGGCGGGCAGCGGTGCCTCGCGCAGTGCTCGGACCAGGGCGCGGACGGCGGCGGTGCGGGCGAGTTCGGGGGTGGTGGCGTAGCCGACCCGGCGGGACGGCCGGTCGGGGCCGAGGTCGGTGACGGCGAGGCCGGCGGGCGGCCGGTCCAGGCTGAGCCGGGGCATGACGGCCATCCCGAGGCCCTGGGCGGCGAGCGAGAGCACCACGGTGTCGTCGGAGACGTCGATGGTGGCGGTCGGCAGCCAGTCCTGGCGCTTCCACCAGTCCGCGGTGTACGAGCCGCAGTTCTCGGCCCAGTCGACCAGCGGCAGGGTGCGCGGGTCGGGGTGGCCCCGGCGGTGGACCAGGGCGTACTCCTCGCGGTAGAGCGGCGCGGCGAGCAGCCCGGGCAGGGTGGTGGTGGTGCCGCGGGCGTCGAGGGTGGCCAGGGCCAGGTCGGCCCGGCCGTCGGCGACCTCGCCGGCGGTGCCGCGGCCGAGGTCGCGCACGATCCGCACCTCGGGCACCAGGTCGGGGCAGCGTTCGGCGAGCCGCGCCAGCACCGGGGGCAGCACCTGGACGGCGGCGCTGCGGAAGGCGGCGATCCGCAGCGGCCCGCTCGGGGCGGCGTCGCCCCCGGCGGCGGCCTGCCGGGCCTCGCCGGGGAGCGCGGCCAGCAGCCGCAGGATCCGGCGGGCGTGCCCGGCGGCCCGCTCCCCCGCCGCGGTGGGGGTCGCGCCGCGGCGGCCGCGCTCGAACAGCACGGTGCCGAGCTTGCGTTCGCAGCCCCGGACGGCGTGCGAGACCGCGGACTGGGTCAGTCCGAGCCGTTCGGCGGCGGCCGTGAAGCCGCCGCTGTCGGCGACCGCGACCAGGATCCGCAGTTCCTGCGGGAGGAGATCGTCCGTCACCGGCGCAGCCTACCGCGCAGCCATGAACGCCGTTCATGGCTGCGGCCCGGCCATCGACGCCGCCCCCTGCCGCGCCGCTCCCCCGCCCCGTAGCGTCCTGCCACGTCAACCCCCCTTCCCCCTTCCGGAGCGTTCCGCCATGCCCGTGCCCTTCCGCGCCGTCCACCAGATCGCCCGCCCGAACGGCCGGCCGACCGCCGACCTGTTCGCCTTCGTCGACGGGACGCTGCCCGCGCCCGCCGAGGGGCAGGTCCTGGTGGAGAACGCCCACCTGTCCGTCGACCCGTACATGCTCGGCCTGATGGCGGACGGCGAGGACGGCTACCGGCTGCACGCGCCGCTGGAGGGGCGGGCGGTGGGCCGGGTGGTGGAGTCCCGGTCGGCGGCGCTGCCGGTCGGGACGCCGGTGATCCACCGGGAGGGCTGGCGCACCCACGCGCTGGTGACGCCGGAGCAGGTGCGGGTGCTGCCCGAGCTGCCGGGCGTCGCGCTGAGCGCGCACCTGAGCGTGCTGGGCGGCACCGGCCTGTCCGCGTACGTCGGCCTGACCCGGATCGCCGGACTGCGCCCGGGCGAGGACCTGTTCGTCTCGGCCGCGGCCGGCGGGGTGGGCACCGCGGCCGGGCAGCTGGCCCGGCTGCTGGGCGCCCGGCGGGTGGTCGGCTCGGCCGGCAGCGCCGCCAAGACCGCTTTCCTGACCGGGGAGTTGGGCTTCGACGCGGCCTTCGACTACCACGACGGCCCGGTCGCCGAGCTGCTCGCCGCGGCCGCCCCGGACGGCATCGACGTGTACCTGGACAACGTCGGCGGCGAGCACCTGGCCGCGGCGATCGGCGCGATGCGCGACTTCGGCCGGATCGCCTGGTGCGGCGCCGTCGCCCAGTACGGCGCCGCGACCGCGCCCGCCGCCCCGCACAACCTGTTCGAACTGGTGGCCCGCAGCATCCGGCTGGAGGGCTTCCTGGTCCGCCACCACCTGGACGCCCAGCAGGAGTTGTACGACCTGCTGGCCCCGCACCTGCGCACCGGCCGGGTGCGCGCGCCGGAGACCGTGCTGGACGGCTTCGACCGCACCGTCGAGGCGTTCCTCGGGGTGCTGGCGGGCGCGAACACCGGCAAGATGCTGGTGACGATCTGATGGTGGGTCAGTTCGCTTTCCCGCCAAGGGTTTTGGGCCGCCCCGCCCGCTACCCGCCGGCCAGCCGCAGCTGCTCGTCCTCGACGATCCGCACCGCGAGCGCCCGGTCCGAGACGTCGACGGCCTCGGGGGCGGCCTCGGCGAGGTCGCTGCGGCGGGCGTACCGGTCGAACAACTCGGCCTTGCCCTTGAGGAGTTCGACCAGCCGGCGGTCCAGGCTGTCGGTGGCCAGCAGCCGGTGCACCCGGACCCGGCGGACCTGGCCCATCCGCTGGGCGCGGGCCACCGCCTGGTCCTCCAGGGTCGGCTTGAGCTGCGGCTCGCACAGCACCACCACGCTGGCGGCCTGCAGGTTGAGGCCGATCCCGCCCGCCTGGATCTGGCAGAGCAGCACCGCGTGCCCGGCCGCCGCGGTGAACGCGTCGACCAGCTCCTGCCGGGCCTCCGCGGGCAGCGAACCCGCGACGGTGCCGGTGACGGCGGCGCCGAGCGCCCCGTGCACGGCGGCGAGCACCTCCCGGAAGTACGAGAACACCACCACCTTGTGCCCCGACTCGGCGGCCTCGGCGACGAGTTCGCGCAGCCGCCGCAGCTTCGCCGAGTGCGCGGGCTCGGCGTACGCGGCGCGCCGCATCGCCATGAAGTTGCCCTCGGCGACGGCCGCGGCGTACGCGGCCCGGTCCGGCCCGGACAGCTCGTCCCACTCGTCGACCCGCACCACGTCCGGGAGTTCGGTGAGCACGTCCTGCTGGTTGCGGCGCAGGTAGGCGGGGGCGACGGCGCGCCGGAAGGCCAGCGGGCCGAGCGCGCCGAGGCCGGCCGGCAGGTCGGTGAGCAGCTCGGGCTGGAGGTGGCCGATCAGGGTGCGGAACTCCTCGACCCGGTTCTCCATCGGGGTGCCGGTCAGGAACAGCACGTGCCCGGTGCGGCCCGCCCACTCGGCGACCAGTTGGGTGCGGCGGGCCGCCGGGTTCTTCACGAAGTGCGCCTCGTCGACCACCAGCGCGGCCACCGGGTCGGCGGCCAGCGTGCGCAGCGACTCGTACGTCGCCACCAGCACGCCGCCGCCCGCCAGCCAGCGCTCCCGGGCGGCCTCCCGCCCCGGGCCGTGGTAGCGGTGCGCGGCCAGCACCGTCCGCTCGGCGGTCTCCCGCTGCCAGTTGACCAGCACCGAGGCCGGGCACACCACCAGGAAGCGGTGCGGGCCCCCGTCGGCCGCCAGGTGGGCCAGCACCGCCAGCGCCTGGACGGTCTTGCCCAGGCCCATCTCGTCGCCGATCACCACCTTCTTCCGGGCCAGCGCGAACCGGGCGCCGAACGCCTGGTAGCCGCGCAGCGAGACGGTGCAGCCCCGGTCGTCGAAGGGCTGCGCGCGCACCTGCTCGGCCAGGCCGTCCGGCAGGTGGCCCTCGGCCGCGGCCCGGCCGTCGGTGGCGGTCGGACCGGCCAGCCGGCCCTCCTCGGCCAGCACCGACAGCTCGGCGTAGAACTCGGCGGCCCGGTGCTCGAACTCGACCCAGGCCTCCACCTCCCCCGCGGGCGGGCGCAGCAGGTCCGCGGACGCCTGGGCGAACCGCAGCGCCACCCCGTCCGCCTCCGCCCGCTCCCCCTCTCCCGCCAGCAACTCGACGGCGCGCCAGGCCCGTTCGCGCTTCTCCGCCCCCACCAGCAGCCCGCGCAGCCGGCCCCGCGCGTACTTCGCCTCCGCCAGCGGCCCCTCGTACCGGGCGTCCAGATCAGCGGCCTCGGCCGCGGCCCGCCGGGCCCCCGGCCCGGCCAGCACCAGCCGGTGCAGGGCGGCGACCAGCGCGGTGGCCTCCGCGTCCGGGTGCGCCGGGTCCAGCCGGACGGCGGTGCCCTCCTGCACGGCGGTGGCGATCTGCCCGGCCGCCGCCAGCAGCTGGGCGGCGGTGGGCCCGCCGATGCCCGGGATCCGCAGCAGGTCCTGCCGGGTCGCGCCGTGCACGGCCGCGACGGTGGCGTACCCGGCACCGCGCAGCGTGCCGACCTGCAGCCGCCCCTCGGTGACGTCCTTCAGCCGCTCGACCGGTATCGCCTCCAGCTCGGCCCGCACCAGCCGCTCGAAGATCCGCCCGTGCGCCTGCGCCACCTCCCCGACCGCCGCCGCGTGGTCCGCCACCAGCGCCCGCGCCGCCGCCCGCTGCCGCCCGGCCGCCCCGAGAACCTCCCGGGCCCACCGCACACCCCGTCCCGCCACCTGCGTCTCCTCGCACTCACCCGCCCCGCCCATCCTGGCACCCCCCGCCGTCACCCCACCCGCACGGGGCACCGGCGGGCACCCCGCTCAGTCGTCCCGGCCGGCCGCGCCGCCGTCCTGCCACCGCCGGTGGGCCTCCCGGGCCGTCGCCAGCAGCAGGGCCCGGAGCTCCGCACGGCGCGAACCGCGGCTCTTCTTCGCGTGGCAGTTCGGGCACAACGCGATCATCTGCACCGGGTGGTCCCGGCCGCCCCCGGCGATCTCCTCGACGTGGTCGACCTCCAGGATCGCGTCACCGCTGTCGGTCACGTCGTCGACCTCCCCGGTGCAGGACGGGTTCTCGCAGCGCCCCCGGCTGCGCAGCAGCACCGCGGCCCTGGCCTCCGGGAGCCGCACCGGCGCGTTCCGCACGGCCGCCCGGCGCTGCCCGCGGACGGCGGCCTCCCGCGCCTCGACCTTGCCGACCAGGTCCCGGTAGGCGGCGGCGTCCCCCACGGCCGGGGACGGCGGCACCGCCGCTTCCCCGCCGGCCGGACGCCGGCGCCCCTCGCACTGCCGGTGCCGGATCAGCCCGTTGCGCACCGGCGCCTCGCAGACCGGGCACACCGGCTGCGGCCGTTCCCGGGCGGGTTCCCTCGGCGGCGGCACCGGCCGGGCGCCGGCTCCGGGGACGCCACCGTCCTGTTCCGGTCCGGGTCGGCGGGGCGGAGCCGCCGAGGGCACGGCCGGGAGGGCGGGGGCCGCCGCCCGGAGCGCCACCCGCACGGGCGGGCGCGGTGCGACGGCCTTCTTCCCGACCTTCCCGACCGCCTTCACGGCAACGGCCTTCTTCACCGGTGCCGCCCGCACCGCCGGCGGCACCGGTGCCCGCTCCGCGTCCACCACCGCGTGGAGGTGCGCCGTGAGCACGTCGACCGTCGCACCGACCCACCGCCGGGCCGCCCCCCAGGTCGGCGCGTAGACCCTCGCCGGTGTCGCGCCGGTCGGCCACAGCACCGGGCGCTTCGACAGGAAGGTCACGGCCTCCGGGAAGTCCAGCCGCAGTTCGGCGCCGGTCTTCTCGTTCAGCGCGTTGTGCACCTGCTCCAGCCGACCGAACAGCTTCCGGGCGGCGGAGCGGTTCAGCCGCCCGAGGTGGAAGGTGACCCGGGGGAAGCGTCCGTCGTACAGCCCCACCGTGACGCTGTAGCGCCGTTCCTCGTCCCACTCGAAGAGGAGCGTCTCGCCGTCCGGGGCCCAGGTTTCGCGGTAGTTGCCGACGAAGGCGAGGAAGTCCCGGTGTTCCGCCCTGCGGTCGCTCGCGCACGGGTCCCCGTCGTCCGCGGCGCCGGTCCCCCTGGTGTCGGAAAGCATGCGGTCAAGCTATCCGGCCGGGACGGGGGTGCGGGCCGGGCGGGGCAGCAGGAGGGGGGTGGGGAGGACGAGCAGGCCGATGGCGGCGAGGGCGGTGCGGGGCGTGGTGGCGTGGGCGAGCAGGCCGGCGAGGGCGGTGAGGGCGGCGATGGCGGCCTGCTGGCCGACCGACCAGGCGGTCAGGGTGCGGGCGAGCAGGTGGGTGGGGGTGCGTTCGAGGCGGTGGGTGGCGAGGACGGGGGTGTAGAGGCTCATGTTCACCACGATGGCGAGTTCGACGGCGATCACGGTGAGCAGGCCGGGGAGGCCGGGCCGGACGAAGGCCAGGCCGATCAGCCAGACGGCGCGCAGGGCGCCGACGGTCCGGAAGACCGCGGGGCGGCCGTAGCGGGCCACCACCCGGGGCGCCAGCCGCGAGCCGAGCAGGCCGCCGAGGCAGGGGGCGGCGAAGGCGAGGGCGTACTGCCAAGGGGGGAAGGCGAGTTGGCGCAGCAGGAGGACGGCGAGCAGGGGTTCGGTGGCCATGATCAGGCCGGAGACCAGCAGGTTGTTCAGGTACAGCGCCCGCAGTTCGGGATCGCCCAGCAGGTGCCGCCAGCCGTCGAGCAGCCCGGCCGTCCGGCCGCGGCCGGGCGGGGCGGTCGGGGGCGGCGCCTCGCGGCCGCCGATCGCGGCGAGGCCGAGCGCGGAGAGCAGGTAGCTGGCCGCGTCGGCCAGCACGGTCACCACCGGCCCGAACAGCCCGATCGCCGCCCCGCCGAGCGGCGGCCCGACCGCGATCGCACTCCAGTTGGTGGACTCCAGCCGGGAGTTGGCCACCAGCAGGTCCTCCGGCCGGACCAGCGCCTTGAGGTGGGCGCCGCCGGCCGCGTTGAACGCGATCTTGGCGGCGGCGACCAGCACCGAGACCAGCAGCAGCTGGACGAAGCCGAGCAGGCCGAACGCGTAGGCCGCCGGGACGCTCGCCATCGCCGCGCACCGGACCAGGTCCGTCGCCACCATCACCGGCCGCTTGCGCCGGAACTCCACCCGGGGCGCCAGCGGCACCGCGACCAGCGCCCCCACCGCCGGCCCCACCGCCGACAGCACCGACACCTCGGCGGGCCCCGCATGCAGCACCAGCACCGCGATCAGCGGCAGCGCCCCGAACCCCAGCCCGGACCCGTACGCACTGACCGCGTACGACGCCCACAGCCAGCCGAACTGCCGCCCCAGCGCTCTCCTGCCCACCCGGCCGCTCCCCGTCGCACAAACCTCCGTTGACCTGGGAGAGCCAAGCAAGCGGGACAACCGCAGGTCAAACAACCACCAGGCACCATGGCCACAACTGTCCGTTGTATACCGGAGAGGATCCTGGCGGGCGGGTCAGGGCGGGCGGGTCAGCGCAGTTCGAGGACGTCGGCGAGGCCGGCCTCGGTGAAGGCGGCGAGGAGGGGTTCGCGGCCTTCGGTGAAGTGGGCCCAGCTGTCGTAGTGGACGGGGACGACGCGGCGGGCGCCGAGGATGCGGGCGGCCCGGGCGGCGCGGGTGCTGTCGAGGGTGAGCAGGGCGTTGTCGAACAGGCCGACGCGGGCGGCGCCGGCGAACAGGACGGCGGTGTCGACGGGGCCGACGCGGTCGGCGATCCGCTGGACGACGTCGAGCGAGGCGTTGTCACCGCTGACGTAGACGACGGGCAGGCCGTCGCCGGTGAGGACGAAGCCGATCACCTCGCCGACCACCGGTTCGCTGCCGTCGGGGCCGTGCTGGGCGGGCACGGCCGTGATGGTGACGGGCCCCAACTCGACCTGCTCCCAGGGGGCGAGGCCGCGGGCGGTGCCGCCGAGCCGTTCGGCTCCGCCGCGGGTGGTGAGGGTGAGCGGGACGTCCGCGAGCAGGGCGCGGCCGCCGTGGTCGAGGTTGTCGGGGTGCTCGTCGTGCGAGAGCAGGACGGCGTCGACCGGCCCGAGGGCGGCGGGGTCGACGGTGCCGGGGAGGGTCTTGGTGAGGAACCGGCCGTCGCCGCGCGGGTAGTCACCGGGGGCGTCGAAGGTCGGGTCGGTCAGCAGGCGCAGGCCGCCGTACTCGATCAGGGCGGTGGGGCCGCCGAAGACCTGGACGGGCACGGTGGGCAGAGCGGGGACAGCGGTCATGGCACACCTCACGCATCGTCAGTTCCCTCACGGGGAACCGTTGCTTTTCTCCGTGAGGAGAATCTAGCGACACCTCACGGAGAAACGCAAGGTTCAACGTGAGATCGGGAGGGTCGCAGCCGCAGCCGCAGCCGGTCCGCCCACCACGCATCGACCAGTCGACATATCAACCGGCACACCTCTCCTCACGGCCAACACCGGCCTTTACCATGAGGGACATGAGCCAGCGCACCACCAGCACCCGCCCGGCCGCCCCGGCCGTCCCGGCCGCCCCCGCCGCCCCGCCGCCCGCGCCGGGGGCCGAGCAGCACCCGGCGCTGGACTTCGCCAACTCGCTGCTGACCCTCCCCGCCGGGCCGCTGGACCTGCTGGCGGCACCCGCCCCGACCTCGGAGTGGCTGACGGCCCACGACCTCGCGCCGGAGGGGAGCCAGGTGCGGGAGGCGTGCACGGCGCGGCTGCGGACGTTCCGGGAGGCGGTGCGCGAGCTGCTGGAGGCCGCGGTGGCCGGGCGGCCGGCCCCGGCCGGGGCGCTGGCGGCGGTGAACGGGGCGCTGACCGCGGCCCCGTCGGTGCCGCTGCTGCGCTGGGACGCCGAGCGGGGCCTGCACCGCAGCCTGCCGCACCCGGCCGACCGGATCGCCGACCGGGCGATGGCCCGGCTCGCCGCCGACGCCGCCGACCTGCTGACCGGCCCGGACGCCGAGCGGCTGGCCCGCTGCGGCGGCACCCCGTGCACCCGGTTCTACGTCCGCACCCACGCCGCCCGGCACTGGTGCTCGACCCGCTGCGGCGACCGGGTCCGGGCGGCCCGCGCCTACGCCAGGAAGCGCGCGGCGGAACAGGACTGACGACCCGTCAGGGGGAAAGCGAGGACCCCGGCCGGCCCGCAGGCCGACCGGGGTCCGCTGTTCAGCTCCCGGGCACCGGTGCCCGGGCCTCGCGCGTCAGTGCGCGGCAGCGACCGGGAAGGTCGGGTACTCGACGCCGGAGACGTGCTGGACGACCCGGACGACCTGGCAGGAGTAACCGAACTCGTTGTCGTACCACAGGTACAGGATCGCGTTGTCGCCCTCGACCTTGGTCGCGCCCGCGTCCACGATCGAGGCGTGCCGGGAGCCGATGAAGTCGCTGGAGACCGCGTCGGGCGAGTCGATGAAGTCGATCTGCCGCTTGAGCGGGGAGGTCAGCGAGACGTCCCGCAGGTGCTCCAGGACCTCCTCGCGGGTGGTCTCCTGCGCCAACTGCAGGTTGAGGATGGCGATCGAGACGTCCGGCACGGGGACGCGGATCGAGCTGCCGGTGATCTTCGCCTGGAGCTCCGGGAGCGCCTTGGCGACGGCGGAGGCGGCGCCGGTCTCGGTGATCACCATGTTGAGCGGCGCGGAGCGGCCCCGGCGGTCGGCCTTGTGGTAGTTGTCCAGCAGGTTCTGGTCGTTGGTGAACGAGTGGACGGTCTCCACGTGGCCGCGCAGCACGCCGTACGCGTCGTTCATCGCCTTCAGCGGCGGCACGATCGCGTTGGTGGTGCAGGACGCGCAGGAGATGATCTGCTCGTCCGGCTTGACGGTGTCGTGGTTGACGCCGTGCACGATGTTCGGGACGTCGCCCTTGCCGGGGGCGGTCAGCACGACCTTGGCGATGCCGGGGCGCAGGTGCTTGGAGAGGCCCTCGCGGTCGCGCCAGCGGCCGGTGTTGTCGATCAGGATGGCGTTGTCGATCCCGTACGCGGTGTAGTCCACCTCGCTGGGGTCGTTGGAGTAGATCACCTGGATCGCGTTGCCGTTGGCGACGATGGTGTTGGTCGCCTCGTCCACGGTGATGGTGCCCTGGAACTGGCCGTGGATGGAGTCGCGGCGCAGCAGCGAGGCGCGCTTGACCAGGTCGTCGCCGCCGCCGTTGCGGACCACGATGGCGCGCAGCCGCAGGCCGCCGGCCTTCTCGACCAGCAGGCGGGCGAGCAGGCGGCCGATCCGGCCGAAGCCGTAGAGGACCACGTCGCGCGGGGCCTGGCGCTCCAGCTTGTTGGCGCCGGTCGCGCCCGCCACCGCTTCGGCGGTGAACTCCGCCGGGGACAGGCCGCGGTCGTCGGCGCGGTGGGCCTCGGCGAGCAGGCCCAGGTCGATCTGGGACGGGCCGAGGTCGAGGGCGGCGAGGGCCTGGAGGAAGGGGAAGGTCTCGGTGATCGAGAGTTCCTCGCCGGCGATCTGGCGGGCGAAGCGGTGCGTCTTCAGGATGCTGACCACCGACTTGTTCACCAGGGAACGGCTGTGCAGCAGGATGGTGACGTCCCGCTCGCGGTGCAGCCGCCCGATGATCGGGATCATCGTCTCCGCGAGTTCCTCGCGGGTCTTCCAGTCCGTGAACACGTCGTCGTTGACAGTCACAATTCAACTTTCGAGGGTGGGCCGAGCTGAGGGTCGGCCGGTTTTGAGGGTTGGCCGAGCTGGGGCGCGCCCCATGCTAGCTTCGGCTTCCCGGCCCGCCCGGCGCCGGTCCCCTCCCGGGCCCGCGGCGGTCCGCCCCCGAACGCCCTGGTCGGCGTGACGGCGGCCACACCGCCGCGCGGCGGCGGCCGGTTGGGCCGGACGGACCACCGGACATGACGGCCCGTCAGGTCCCACCTGCGCGGTCACAGCACGTGACAATAATCACTTGCGTAACATTAGTCACTCCCGTGAGTGACGAGCTGTCAGTTTCCGGGACAACGGACCGGGTTTACCGGCAGAGTAGGAGTTCCCGGCCGAGGCCAGGCCGAGCAGGTCGGGCCCGCCGCGAGCGACGGGACAGCTACCCATGGGACATGAGGCCTTCCAGCGGGCCGCACTGGTGTTCACCCTGTTCGACACCAACGGGAACGGGGTACTCGACGCCGAGGACTTCGACCTCATGACGGAGCGACTGCTGACGGTCGCCGAGGACTCGCCGGCCGCCGACCGGCAGGCGCTCGCCGACAGCCTCAGCCGCTACTGGCAGGTGCTGTCGGAGACCCTGGACACCAACCGGGACGGCCTGATCAGCCCGGAGGAGTTCCGCGGCTTCGTGCTGAACACCGAACTGTTCGGCGCCACCGCCGCGGCCTTCGCCGAGGCGCTCGCCGTGCTCGGCGACCCGGACGGGGACGGCCTGATCGAGCGCCCCCGGTTCCTCTCCCTGATGACCGCCATCGGCTTCGAGAGGCCCAACATCGAATCCCTGTTCAACGCCTTCGGCCCGGACGCCGAGGACCGGATCACCGTCGGCGTGTGGGCCGAGGGCATCCGCGACTACTACTCGCCCGAGAAGGTCGGCATCCCCGGCGACCACCTGGTCCCGGAGTCCTTCTGACCTGACCCAGCCCGACTCGACCCGGTCCGACCTGTCCTGACCTGGTCCGACCTGTCCTGACCCGGTTCGACCCGAACCGACCGCCGTCCCGCCACGGCACCGCCACACACCTCACCGCCCCGCCACGGCACCGGCCCTCCGGCCGCCGAAAGAGCCCGCACCGACGTCGGCCCCGCCGACGCCGGTCCCAGCCATGCCGCCGCCCGGCCGCCGTCTCCTCCCGCACCACTCCCAAGGAGCCACGCAGTGACCGCACCCCTCATCGCCCTCGCCGTCGGCCGCGGCACCGGCCCGGACCTCGCCCCCGTCTTCGAGCGGGTGCTCGACCGGATCACCCGGCTGCACGGCCGGCAGGTCCGGGTGGAGCGGTCGCCGCGGACCTACCACTCGTACGTCTCGCTGCGCGCCGAGGCCGCCGGCACCGCGGAGATCGCCGCGCTCACCGAGCAGGACGCCGCGCACTACGAGCGGTTCTGCCGCGAGCAGGCCGCCGCCGGGGCCCGGGCGGTGTTCCGCACCGCGATCAACGCCCAGTCGCTGTACCTGGTCCGGCAGCGGCTGGCCGCCGTCAAGGTCGAGCCGATCACCGCCGGGGACGCCCGGCTGCTGCTGGTCCGCGACCAGGCCCAGGGCTTCTACACCGGCGAGAACCTGCACACCCCCGGCAAGGTGGTGCGCACCATGGAGTTCAGCCGCGACGTCACCGAGCAGGTGGTGCGCTACGCGGTGCGCCGCGCCCGCGAACTGTGGGCCGAGGGCCCGGCTCGGGTGCAACTCGCCTACAAGTACCACCTGCTGGACGGGGCGCTGGACGACTGGGCGCAGGGCCTGTCCGCCGAACTCGGCCTGGACGTCGCCCTGTTCCAGCCCGACACGGTCAACCGCAACCTGATCGCGCACGGCCCCGCGGACCGCACCCTGCTGGTCGCCGGGAACGAGTGGGCCGACATCATGCACGTCGTCCTGCTGGACCGCTACGGCTCGGAGCGGCAGGAGAACCGCTGCACCGAGAACGTCCACCTGCACCCCGAGCTGAACGGGCTCCCCGAGTACCAGACCGTGCACGGCTCGGCCGACGACCTGGCCGGCCGCGACCTGGTCAACCCGCTCGCCACCGTCCGGGCCGCCGCCCGGATCGCCGAACGGCACGCCGACTGCCCGGGCGCGGAGGCCGCCGTCGAGGCCGCGATCGCCGCCGCGCAGGCCGCCGGGGCCCGCACCCCCGACCTCGGCGGGACCGCCGGCACCACCGCGGTGGTCGACGCCGTCCTTGCCTCCCTTGCAGGAACGTTCGTGCCGGGCCCGGCCGGAGCGGTCGAGGACACCCGTCCCGCCGGGGCCGACCAGGGCATCCGCCCCGCCGAGGGCCGCCCTGCCGGTGGCCTCCGCGCCGACGAGGACGCCGCGGGCGCTGCGGACGCCACGGACGCCACCGCGACGGCGGCCGCCCGATGAGCTCCGCGGCCGCCCGCCCGCAGGCCCCCGCCGGGACGGCGCTGGTCGTGGTCGACCTGCAGAACGACTTCTGCGCGGGCGAGGTCGCCGCCGCCCGCTTCCCCGGCGACCCCGCGCTGCTCGCCCGGGCCGTCGAGGGCAGCGTCCGGGCCGTGCACCTGGCCCGGGAGAGCGGCGTCGAGGTGCTGTTCGTCCGCTTCCTCGGCGACCCCGCCCACCAGGGCCCGGCCTGGCGCAGCCGGGACGCCCGGCTCGGCAAGCGGCCCAAGTGCCTGGAGGGCAGCTGGGGCGCCGAGTTCCACGGCGTCCGGCCCCGGCCCGACGAGGCGGTGTTCACCAAACCGGCCTGCTTCGACGCCTTCCAGGACCCGGAGTTCGAACCGCACCTGCGCCGCCGCGGCCTCCACCACCTCGTCCTGGCGGGCCTGTTCACCGACGTCTGCGTGGACTCCACCGCCCGCACCGCCTTCCAGCGCGGCTTCCACCTCACCGTGCTGCGCGACTGCACCACCGCCCTGCACCTGGCGGACGCCGACATCCTGCGCTTCATGAGCCGGGTGTACGGCGCGCGGATCACCGGGCTGGACCAGCAACAGCCGTTCTCCGCCGACGAGTTCACCACCGGCGCGCCGACCGTCGGAGCCGGCACCGGCGGAGCGGACGCGGACGCGGACGGCGTGCCCGCCGCGCGGGCCGCCGGTGCGGCGGAGCAGCCGGGGGCCACGCCGACCGGGCGGTGACCACCCCCGCCCCCGCCCAGGCGCCCCGCTCCGCTGCTTCCCCCTTCCACCCCTTCACCGCTTCACCGCTTTCCCCTTTTCCCCCTTCACCCCTACCCCTGCGAGAGAACCATGCCCGGAACCCTCGGGACCACGGCGGCCCAGCAGTGACCGCCCTCGGCACCACCACCCTCGACACCCTCGGCACCGCCCGCCCCGACCCCGGGGTGGAGGCCGGCGTCGGCCGGACCGCCCTGCTGGTCGCCAACGCCCGCGCGCTGGAGGCGCGCCGGGCCGAGGCGCTGGCCGTCGACCCGTTCGCCGCCCACTTCGTCCGCGCCTCGCCCGGCTGCGCCGACTGGCCGGACGACCCGGCCCGCGTCGCCCCGGGCGACCCGGTGTGGGAGCGGCTGGCCGCGTACTTCGCCCTGCGCACCCGGGTGCTGGACGACCACCTGCTCGGCGCGACCGCCGCCGGCACCCGGCAGGTCGTCCTGCTCGGCGCCGGCCTGGACAGCCGGGCCCACCGGCTGCCCTGGCCGGCCGGCACCACCGTCTGGGAACTCGACCGCCCCGAGGTGCTCCGCTTCAAGCAGCGGGTCCTGGACGGCCTGGACGCCGCCCCCGCCGCCGACCGCCGCACCGTCCCGGTCGACCTGCGCGACGACTGGACGGGCGCCCTGACCGCCGCCGGGCTCGACCCGGCCGAACCGGTCGCCTGGCTGGCCGAGGGGCTCTTCCTCTACCTCCCCGCCGAGAGCGAACTCGCCGTCGCCACCGCCCTGGACGGCCTCAGCGCCCCGGGCAGCACCCTGGCGTACGAGGTCAAGAACGGCCTGGAGTCCGCCACCGTCCGGGCCGCCCCGGTCTACGCGGCCGCCCGCGAGCGCCTCGGCGTCGACCTGCTGGCCCTCTTCGCCCCGGGCCCCCGCCCGAACACCGCCGCCGCCCTCGCCGCCCTCGACTGGGCCACCACCGTCCGCTCCCCCTTCGACCACGCCCCCGCCTCCCGGCTGCGCCCCGAACCGCACGACGCCCTGGCCGCCAACCGCTGGGTCACCTGCACCAAGCACACCGGGGCCAGGACGGTGGTGCGGCTGCCCTAGGCCCTGTCCGGCTGCGTCGACTCCCGCAGCCGCGGACCGAGTTCGGCGATCAGGCGGCGGTAGGTGTCGAAGGCCGGCTTGGGCGTGTGGTCGTCGCGGAGCAGGCCGAAGTGGTGGAACGGGCTCCCGCCGGAGCTGTCCGCGTCGCGCAGGGCGAACAGGGCGTAGCCGTCGATGTTGAGCGGTCCGGCCCGGTCGGCGACGGTGCGGATCACCGTCTCCAGGGCGCGGGCCTGGGCGTCCTCGGGGCGGCCGGGGCCGGTGGGCCAGCCGTTCTCGCAGATCCGGATCGGCGTCCCGGCCGGGATGCCGGCCTTGGGCAGGTCGGTGTGCCGGAAGGTGTGCAGCAGCCAGGCGGTGGCGTCGGCGAGGCGTTCGGCGGGGACGGGGCGGAAGACGTCCGGGAAGCAGTCCAGGCCGACGTAGTCGAGCGCGTCCAGGAAGCGCCGGTCGGCGAGGCGTCCCAGGTCGGGCCAGAAGGTCGCGGCCGGGTCGAGGGTGGGGACGGCGTTGAAGCCGACGGCCGCGTCCAGGCCGAGCGCGCGCACCTCGTCCTTGGCGGCGACCACCCCGGCCACCAGCGCCTCCAGCACGCCCGGGACGCTGCCGTCGAGCACCGGCAGGTCGGCGTTGGGCTCCTCGCAGACCTGCACCGCGCCGAGCCGTCCGCCGAACTCCCGCACCTGGGAGCGGACGTACGCCTCCCAGCCGTCCCGGCTGCCGCTCGGTTCGCGGAACTGGAGGACCAGGTCGACCCGCCGCCCGGGCCGCTCCAGGTACGGCTCCCAGCCGTCGGGGGTCTGCGGCGGCGGGGTGACGGTGCGGGCGAAGGAGCGGTAGATCCGGATCCGGAAGCCGGGTTCGGCGCCCTGCAGCAGGTCGAGCGCCGCCGCCAGCCGGGCCGGGTCGTCGGGGCGGACGGGGTGGACGATGCCGTGCTCGTCGCCGAGCAGCGCGCCCGGGTAGATCCCGAACCCGAACTCCCGCCGCGACCCGGCACCGCTGCTGCTGTCCGTCGTGCTCGCCACTCCGGCCCCCTCGAAAATCTTGGTGTCACTCCAATTTTTCAGTGACCCTACCATTCCGTACGATGGGCGCCATGGGCCTTCGTGAGACCAAGAAGCGGCAGACCCGCACCGCGATCGCGGACGCCGCACTGCCGCTGTTCCTGGCGCACGGCTTCGACCGGGTCACCGTCGCCGAGGTCGCCCGGCACGCCGGGGTGTCCACCAACACGGTGTTCAACTACTTCCCGACCAAGGAGGACCTGTTCTTCGACCGGCAGTCCGAGGTCGAGCAGTACCTCGCCGCCCTGGTCGACCCGCTGCCGCCGGGCGCCTGCTGCCCGGCCGCCGCCGTCCGCGACGACCTGTGCGCCGCCCTCGGACGCGGCGACCCGGCGCTCGGACTCGGCCCCGGCGCGGCCGACTTCTTCCGCACCGTCGAGGCCAGCCCCGCCCTGCGCGCCCGCGAGCGCGAGATCGGCGAACGCGTCGAAACCGCCCTCGCCGCCGCCCTGCCCCCCTCCCCCACCGCCCCCC